>CAZQYT010000206.1:0-3309 GCA_964597475.1 uncultured bacterium
AATTGGAAATTCAATCATTTAATGAAATTTCAGATAAAATGATTAGAGGGATAGCAAAAAAAGTCTTTACTGCGGGTAAGCGTAATGCCATGGATGATGTTGCAATATTGGCTGCTGTTGGACAGGCATTGTCTGATTATGGGAAATTATCTAATGAAATCCAATCTGCATTAGATGCATTGTCTAAAACTTCAGAGTCAAGTGATGATGGAGTAACAGAAAAGGATCAAGGTATCTCAATTGAAAAAGCGGTAGAAACGAGCAATGATGATATTGTTGATGACGTGCAGCAAGCATCATTAGATATTGATATCAAAGATTTGAATGAAATTGAGGATAAAATGGTGAGAGGTATTGCTAAAAAAGCATTTGTTGGGGCAAAAAGAACTGGTGAAGATAAATTAAATGCAATTAAATCTGCGATTGATGCTGCCGGGAAATTAGATGATAGTGTAAAGGAGATGTTAGATAAATTGGGAGGCGGCCAATAGATGGGTGAAAATTTATTTATCATGATGTGCGCCCTGGTAATAGCTTCTGGATTTTGGGTTGTTTTTTCTCCTGGTTTGATTCATTCCGCTGTTTCATTGATATTTCATAGCTGCAACACAAGTGGTGATATATGTAGGTGGTATTTTAGTTCTTATAATATTTGGTGTAATGCTTACAAATCGCATAGAAAAATCTAGCATAGCATCTAGTAGTAAGAATCAATTCATTGGTGGTATGTGTGCATTTGCAATTTTTGTAATGTTAATTGGTGTAATTTTTAATACATCTTGGCAAACTGGCAATGAATATGTTTCAGAGGGAAGTGTTTCTTTGATTGGTAAAATGCTTTTGACTGAATATTTATTACCTTTCGAAATAGCATCTATTTTACTGTTAGCAGCGTTAATGGGTGCCGCGCTGTTATCAAGGAAAACCTGATGGATTCTTTACAATCATATTTAGTTGTATCTGCCATTTTATTTTCATTGGGGATGTATGGCATCATGACAAGAAAAAATGCCATTGCCATACTTATGGGAATTGAATTAATTCTAAATTCAGCAAATATTAATTTTATAGCTTTTGGCAGATTTAATGGTATGGCAAATGTAGATGGTCAAGTTTTTAGTATTTTTGTAATTGTTTTGGCGGCAGCTGAAGCTGCAGTGGCATTAGCCATAATAATTAATTTATTTAAAAATGTGGGCACTGTTGAGGTTGATAGTGCTAATACGCTTAAGGGTTGATAATGGATTCATCTAATCTTTTAATTTTAGCTGTATTGTTTTTGCCATTATTATCCTTTATGATTTTAATATTTTTTGGAAAAAAAATAGGAGATTTTTCTCATTGGGTTGGCCTTTCTCTTATTTTCACATGGCGGACATGGTCATGGTGATCTGATAATAAAAAATGATTTCCCATGGTTTTCTACTGGCGCCTTTAGTGTGAATTTAGGTGTTTATATTGATAACATAGCGATAATAATGATGCTTGTTGTATCACTGATTTCATTTTTGGTCCATTTATACTCTACTGCATATATGAAAGGTGATTCAAGATATTCAAGATATTTTGCATTTTTAGGTTTATTTACATTTTCAATGAATGGCATAGTGATTGCTGACAGCCTTATCATGATGTATGTTTTTTGGGAGCTTGTAGGACTTAGTTCATATTTGTTAATTGGTTTTTGGTTTGAAAAAGATTCAGCTGCTAATGCATCTAAAAAAGCATTTCTTACTAATAGAGTAGGTGATATTGGGATGTTTATTGGCATAATGATTTTCTTCTTTACTGTGGGAACTTTTCAAATTGAAGGATTGATTCATGGTGTTAAGGAAGGTTCTTTTTCTTCTAACATGGGGTTGCTTACGATTGCTGGAATTTTAGTTTTCATGGGTGCAGTTGGAAAATCTGCTCAGTTTCCTTTACATATTTGGCTTCCTGATGCAATGGAAGGGCCAACCCCTGTAAGTGCGCTTATTCATGCTGCTACCATGGTGGCTGCAGGAGTTTACATGGTAGTTAGAATATTTCCTGTACTTACTCCGGACGCTTTAAATTTTATAGCAATTATTGGGGCGATCACAGCACTTGGTGCAGCAATTACAGCCATTACTAGAAATGATATTAAAGCAGTACTTGCATATTCTACAATAAGTCAGCTTGGTTACATGATAATGGCTTTAGGAGTTGGTGCACATTTATATGCTTTTTTTCATCTTGTTACTCATGCCATGTTTAAAGCATGTTTATTTTTATGTAGTGGTTCAGTGATTCATGCAATGCATCATTCCTTACATGAATTGCATGATCACGAAACAGATCCTCAGGATATGAGAAACATGGGTGGGTTAAAAGAAAAGATGCCCATAACGCATGCCGCCATGTTGATTTCAACTTTTGCCATAGCTGGTGTGCCATTTTTTTCAGGGTTTTTATCTAAAGACGGAATACTTGCAGGCGTATTATCATATTATCACATGCATCATGGATGGACAGTCTTTTTACCTATTGCAGGGTTTGGTGCGGCATTAATCACAGCATTTTACATGTTTCGATTAATATTTAAAACATTTTATGGTAAACCAAACAATGATAAGATTTTCTCACATATACATGAATCTCCTTATCCCATGACAATCCCATTGATGTTATTGTCTTTATTGAGTGTCGCTTTTGTTTTTACATTAAACATTAATCCGTTAAAAAGTAAGGGTTGGTTTAAAAGTATAATAGGACATGTTGATCATGGTTTTTTAAATATGAAGATGATTGAAGGTGGCATTCATCATGCGCATGATCAGGCGATGTATATTTCCTTGACAGTTGCTTCAATTGGAATCATATTATCAGTATTGTTTTATTTTTTACATAAAATTGATGCTAACACTGTTTCTAAAAAGTTTAATCTAATTGGCTTATATAGTTTGTCATATAATAAGTTCTATGTAGATAAAATTTATGATGTGTTCCTTTATAAGCCTTTTATGGCAATATCCTGGCTTTGTTCAAAAATAGATTGGGATTTATATGATCAAAAATTCATAGATGGTTGGGGTTGGCTTACATTAAAAATATCTGATAAATCAGGTAAGGCAGATTATAATATTTTAGATCAAAAGATTGTAGATGGTTTTGGACATTTAACTCAATTCTTTGGAAAAAAATTAAAATTAACACAAAATGGCATTGTCCAAAATTATTTATTAGGCGCTATTATTGGTTTTTTAATTCTTTTATTAATTTTTTAACAATTTTAAAAAAGGGAAATATGGAATCGTCAATTCTTAGTTTATTAATCTTTCTACCCGT
>CAZQYT010000207.1:0-3282 GCA_964597475.1 uncultured bacterium
ATTTACCGGCTAACCATTAAGTTTACATATCTAATCAAGGACTAAAATGAAGAAACTCCTATTATTAGCATTGCTTGTTGTTGGGTGTGAGAAAGTTAAGAAAAAAGATGGAAATTAATCAGCTGCTATTTTGGGGTATGTTTGGTTTGACTTCTGAAGTATTATTTACAGGTTTGAGAGGATTAATTGCTAAAAAGAATTATAATTTTATAGGACATACTTCTATATGGATGTTTCCAATTTATGCATTCGGACTTACTTATGGGTTTGATTTTATTAAGGAAATTATACCCTATGATTTTATCCGATACTGTTCGTATCCATTTTGGGTTTGGGGAGTGGAAATTATAATTGGATATCCGGCAATTAAATTAGGTATTAGAATTTGGGATTATAGATATTTATCAGATAATAAACATTGGAGTGGAATTATAAGTTATGTTCATTTTCCAGTATGGATATTGTTTGGAATATTAGTAGAAATAGTTGGTCAGCTTATATAAAGTCATTTTTCTAAAGCAATTGTAAACTGGATGTGAATAATAATAACTATTATGCAGAGTTTTTACCAAATTCTCATGGGCAATCTGAATTTTTAAAATTGGAGTCCCTCACTGGAACTGATTGAGCCAGTAAACTTTCCATTGTATGAGTTCAGTGGTCGCAGTGAAGGTGAGGATTCTCCTTATGATAATCTGTCTCTGATTTAAAGCCCTGCTTCGGTGGGGTTTTTTTAATAATTTCTAAAGAAATAAAAACTGATTATTTTGATTTAAGTATTGATGAAAAGACAGAATTACCACAACTTATTGATAAAGCAAAAGAATTAATTGAAAAAGAATTTCAACCAACTGGCTATAATATTGGTATGAATTGTGGTGAAGAAGCTGGTCAAACAGTGATGCATTTTCATTGCCACGTAATACCAAGATATACAGGCGATGTAGATGATCCTACTGGTGGAATTAGAAATACAATACCAGGAAAAGGGAAATATTAACCCTTATGAAGAAACTCCTATTATTAGCATTGTTTGTTGTTGTTGACTTGGCAGTCAACAGTATTGCAGACCTAAAGGTCAGCAGTAACGAGTGTGCCCCTCTCTCCTTTCGGGGTGTAGTTGGCATATAAAACATGCACACTCATTGTAAATAATTTTTGTAAATTATATGGTTAATTAAATTTATTGGAAATTCAAATGGATAAACCAATATGTCCTCAAAAAAGTCCATATGTATTAAAAGGTGAAAAGAAAAAATATGCTTGGTGTTCTTGTGGGAAGTCTACACAACAACCTTTTTGCGATGGTAGTCATAGAAATACAAAGTTTTCACCTATAAAAGTATATAATATAAAAAAAGGTAATATTGCTTGGTGTGGATGTAAGTGTAGTGGAAATCCACCATATTGCGATGGTGCGCATAGCAATTTATAATTTTCATAATAACTAAATGAAGAAACTACTATTATTAGCATTGCTTGTTGTTGAATGATTGATTATAAAAAAGAAAGCAAGAAATATCGACCCCAATTAATTAAAACATTATTGATTGGTGAAGCCCCGCCACCAAATCAAAAAACCTATTTTTACGTACCTAAAAAACTTTCTCTTGGGCGTACAATAGAGGACGACACAAGTTTGCCTTCAACTATTTTCAATCATTATTTCCATAGAAGACCAGAAAATATTGAAGAATATGAAGAATTCTTAATACAATTAAAAGAAGATGGTATTTTTCTAATTGATATTATTGATGAACCAATACCCATAAGAGGAAATAAAGAAAATGAGAATTATTTAATTACTCAAATCCCTAAATTAAAAGATAGAATGAACTCCATGAATATTAATGTAGATGAAGAAAAATGGATATTCTTACTTGCAAGAAATTCATATAAGAAATACTTAAATAATGAGTACCCTAAAGCAAAAAAAATAAGATGGAAAGATTTTAGATTACATAAATAAAAATGAAACGAATAGTACTAATTTCATGTGTTTCCAAAAAAGGAAACAAAAAAACAAAAGCAAAAGATTTGTACGAAGGTCAACTTTTTAAAAATAGTTTAGTATACGGAAAAAAACTAAACTCTGATAAAATTTTCATTTTGTCAGCCTTACATCATTTGGTTAGCCTTGACCAAGAAATAGAGCCCTATAACGTTACCTTAAGTTACGTACCTCCTGAGAAACGAAATCCAAGACTAAAAGTTTTAACAAAACATGAAGCAAGACTTTGGGGACTAAATGTACTCAAAGAATTAGGTGAAGTAGCAGATTTAAAGAATGATGAATTTATTATTTTAGCTGGACAATCATACATCAAGCCAATAAAATCTGGATTGACTCATATAATAGAACCACTAAAGGGCATAGTACTGGGGAAAAGACCAGGAAAATTAAAAGAACTCATAAAAGAGCTATGATAGAAGAATTGCATAAGATTTTTAATTCCCAAATCAGATATTCATTTCCCTTCAAGCAAAGAGAAGAGGAAATAGTTCAAAATGGTATTTACATAATTTTTGAGAGGGGGGAACATTTTATGAATTTTGACAGAATCGTTAGAGTTGGAACTCATAATGGTGATAATCAATTGCGTTCACGACTTAATCAGCATTTTGTTAAAGAGAATAAAAACAGGAGTATTTTTAGAAAAAATATAGGTCGTTGCATCCTAAACAAAAATAAAAGTGATTATCTGCCTTTGTGGGAACATGACACAACATCAAGAGCTGATAAAGAAAAATACTTGAAACTACTGGACTTGGATTTTGAAAAGAAAATTGAAAAAAAGATTAGTTATTATATTCAAACTAATTTATCATTTTGTGTATTTCAGGTTGACACAAAAGAACAAAGACTTTTTTGGGAAAGTAAGATTATTTCGACACTTGCAAAATCAGTAGAATTAGAACCATCAAAAAATTGGTTAGGTAATTATTCGACTAAAGACAAAATAAAAACGGTTGGACTTTGGCAAGTAAACGAATTATTTAAATCATCCTTGACAGAACATGAATTTGAAGAATTAAAAAAGAAAATATTGAAATAAGGAATTATCTTAAATGAAGAAACTCATATTATTAGCATTATTATTTAATTTTATTTTCCCATATAATATTAATATCAATACAAATCTACAAGATTCAAAATTAATTGATAAAGATAAATGGGAATTCTCTTCTTTATTAATATATCAAGATGTATTTGGTCGCAAAGAAAAATTTCTTTTTGGTTCTCCTAATATTCAAATCATCAAAGGCTTAAATGAAAAATAT
>CAZQYT010000208.1:0-3272 GCA_964597475.1 uncultured bacterium
GAAAAATTTAGCCATGAAATTCCTGAACTAAACAAAAGGGATTTCTGATCATTTGCAAACCCTGACCCGGAAGAGACTTGAATACCATCGGTTCCAGTACTATTTTGCATGCCAATTGTTGCATCATGAATTCCAGTCAAAGTATTATAATTAATATCTATATCTCCATTGGGATAAATGATAATTTGAAAATCATAATAACTATCTTCAAAATTTGTCCACCAATGTGCAACTTCATTAAACCAAATGACGAATCTATCATCATCCCCATGTGTAAACACATTACCAGAACAATATGAATTACAATTATCATTAACAGGATTAAGATCATCCCAAAGGCCTAAAATTGCAGAAAGAGGTGCGCTTGAAGATGGTATGTTTACATTATCCCATTCATCATTATCTTCTCCAAAACCAACCCAGCCATTAGGGTTAATTATTAAAGAATTATAATTTTCACCATAAAAAGGAAAATCAAAACCTATTGAAATACTTTCACCTGCTTGATCATTTGTAGGAAAAGAATATAAAACTCCATTTTCAGAAATATCAATCCAATCATAATCATAATCATCATTTAAATTAGAATCTGTCCAAACATTTCCAAAAGAATCACTACCACCACTAATTGAAAAGGGTGACGCAGAAAAACTATAATTCAAAACCGACTCAGGATCTCCAATATTTGTAATCGTAAAATTACCTAAATTAGATTCATTAGAGCCCATATTAAAATCTGTCATTCCTGTTGAAAGAGCTAATTCTGGTGGTGAAACAATCAAAGGTGACATTAAAACATACATACCAGTTTCAATGTCACTTGAAATAATGTAGCCACTAGGCAAATAAGCATACGTACCCCAATTTCCAACATATAATCCTTCTATGTTAGATGTATCATAATATGCTACTTCCAAAGGATTAGTAGGGTCAGAAATATCTAAAATACGCGTTCCATCAGCATAATATGAAATTATCAATAAATTAGTATCTGGTCGAATATATAAATTATGAGCTGAATGATTAGGATCCGTCATGTATTCAGCAACAAGATTGATATTATCATAATCAGAAATATCCCAGACTTTTACATGTCCACCTGTATTTTCATCTCCTGTAAACAGATATTGTTCATCATATGTAACAGCGCAATCATGGGTGCTTATATAGCCACCACCCGTATCATAACTTGTTAACGTTACTGGATTTGTTTTATCACTCACATCAATGATATAAAAAAGTCCAGAATAGATTGCAGCCCCATACAATTTGTCATTATATACTTCTATGTCATGTAAATATTCTCCAGACCATGTACCAACCAATTGAGGATATGCCGGAAATGACAAATCATATATCCAAAGATCATTTGAAGAAGCCCCCACCACATATAAATAGCCATCAGTATCAACGTGAATATTATGGCTATTACCAAAATCTGAAATGGTATTAATAAGAGTTGGATTATCAGGATCATCTACACTTACAACCTTAACCCCATCTGAAGCTTCAGTACCTATGTATACATGACGATCCCAATATTTCAAATCACGCCACATGCTGTTACCTCCAGGAATCCTTCCAAGTTCAAAAGGATTAGAAGGGTCTGTGATATCAACAAATGAAGCTGCATCTTGCAATCCCACAACTGCAAATTCTCTTCCATCTTGATAAAATCCTGTTATGTCAGAAGTATTTTGGCCAAAACTTAAAAAACCTACTAACTCCATATTATAACCTTGTGGAAAAACAAATGAAAATAATAAAACAAAACTAATTTTCTTCAACATATCCATTCCTATAAAATTATGATTATAATAAAAATACAATAAATATACCTAACATCCATTGTCATTTTTGTAACAATTTGCAATAAATTATTGAGAAGACTTGACATAAATTGAATCTTGAATGCTAGCTATCTCAAAAATAGGTAGATTTTGCAATAAATTCGAATGTTCTTCTGCTAACATATATGGCTTAAAAGCTCTAAAAAGCATTTTTACATCTATATATATCATTCCTGACACTTCATCATTAATTTTCAATCCATAGGAATGATACCTTGATTGATGAGCTGGCAAACTATCATCCATCATGTCATGTGCTTTTGTAATTGTCATCACTTCAAAACCATCATCATCAATAAGTTTTGTAGTAAATAAAAGTAAACTAGGGTCTGATAAAATTAAATCTTCATTATTTTCAACATTACCAGATTCAAAAAGAACCATGTTGTTTTCATCGATAATAGATATGTTAATCCATGCCTCTCTTGAAAATGAAGTGCCTGATGGCAAACCATGTGAAGTTAAACTAGTAACAGTTATTGGTACACTTAATGAGTCACCTATGAAAATTGTATCTGGCAAGGTGTTAGTCAAATATCCAAATTGCAAGCTAGCTGCACTTTGTAGCATGTCTTGCACATCATCATGAAGAGGACTCGAACCAACCGGGTAAGATAAATCAATGTCTACTCCAACAAATTTATGGTCATGATATCCATTTGATTTTTTCCTCATGTGACAATCTTGACATGATTTAGAATCGGACATTGCAATTGCAGGAATTCTGCTCCATTCTGTCATGGTAATCTCTGCTTCAACCCCTCTAATTGTAAGATCATGGCATGGAAAACAAACATTGGATTGTTTGAAAATCGGATTATATTCTGACTCATGTTCAGAATTATACCCAGGACTTTCAATACTACCATATTTTATACCATACCCTGGATTCATATAATATTCTGCAACTGCAGCAACATTATCTTCAGTGTGAACCGTACTACTTAATGATGTCATGGAATGACAAACATCACAACTCACACCTTCACTTATAACATTATCAAAATTACTAACCAATTCATCTATTGTATTAACATTGGATAAATCAGTACCAGTCACAAATGCAACAGGCCCATGGCATTGTATACAAAAACGCTCACCAGTTTCTGGAAAATGATCAGAGTCTTGAACTTTTTTCCATCCTGAAAAAAATATTGGATCTTTCATTGAATAAGCATGCATGGATTGCGACCATTCTTCAAAATGTTCTTCATGGCATGTTTTGCAATTTTGAGAATCTTCAAAATCACTTACTTTGAAATCAGTATTTTCAATTCCTCCATATTCATTTAATTCATAATGTTTATATGAAAAATGTGGAAGATTTTCATCTATTTTTGGATTTTTCTCCTTATCACACGAATTAAAAAGAAAAATTAAAACTAATAAATGAAAATAAAAGATTTTCATATGCATAAAGTT
>CAZQYT010000209.1:0-3271 GCA_964597475.1 uncultured bacterium
AAAGAAAAGTTTATAGTTTAATTAATTATAATATTGGTTTAAAATATAAACTTAGACATTTGGTGGATGCCTATCGTGCTTTTTATTTACCAATTACTTTAACACAACATCATAGAAAAAAATCATATTTAAAATCAGATAATTTAATTCAAATAGAGCCAACATATTTAATTTCTTATGATTATTATGATTACTCTATAGATACCAGTGTAAAAGCATTTATTCCAATTAATAGTTCAGATGTGGATATACAATTAGGAGGTTCTTTAGGTTTTACAATGAGTATTAATTCTTCCAAATGGATCATTCGATCAGAAATTAGTTTTGATAACATTTCAGGTATTTTTACAGATCCTGATGTTGGATTATGGACTTCATCTAAATTCAATATAGGATTATCAATTATCAACTAAATGAAGAAACTCCTATTTACATATCTCATTAAAAGGAAATAAATATGGACTGGATAACAATCGTAATTATTGCAGGCATTTGTGGATGCATATATAAAACATCAAATTCTAAACAAAGAATAGGCGGTGTAGTTCTCATAATATTGATTTTACTTTTTGAATATTTTTTAAAATAAATGAAAAGCTATTTAATTCTATATCCTGCTTTTTTAATGATATTGTTAACTTTATTTATTTATTTAAAAAATAGACTAGATGCAAAAAAGGCATATAAATCAGGAGCTGTTGAAGGGAAGTATTTTAAGACATATAATGGAAATGCACCTTATTATCTTGAAACTTCAAGGCAAACACTAAAAAACCAATTTGAATTACCCATTATTTTTTATTTCTTGATTATTTTGCTTTATGTAAATGAAACAATAACAATTTATGAACTTATACTTTCTTGGGCATTCTCTATTTCTCGCTATTTACATTGTTATATACGATTGACATCAAATCATGTTCCCCATCGTGCTAAAATATTTACTCTTGGTTATATAATTTTAATTATTTTATCAATTGATGTTTTAATTCATTTAACTAACCCGCCATAAAGCAATGCAGGTGATCTTATTTGCACACCTCCTTTAAATCATTGTAAATTATTTTGCGGATCATTTTATATATAACTTTAAAAGTGGAAGGGCTTGAATTAACCACTTTGAGGAGGAGTAATCACACTTAAAGTTGGCGTCATCAAGCCCTTTCCATACATTCTTTAATAATATCTAGTAAAAAAGTATATTTAACTTATAACATTCTATTTTTTTGTAAAGAGAAATACTTGTAACAAATTGTATTTCTAAATTTTTTAAATGAAGATTTGTAAATTATATAGTTCATCAAATCAAGGGAGTTAAGCATGAAATATGCTTTAGAGTTTTTATTGGGTGTTGCAGTTGTAGTTATTATTTATTTAATATTTTTTTAAATGAGAAAATTTGACTTAAAAAGTATTTTAATAGGAATAACAATTGGAATTATTTGTACAACGTCATTTTTTTTTCTAATAGGTGATATTGATGTAGAAATTGAATTAGGGGAAAAAAATAATACTAATCATAAAAATAAAAAAACTGAATATATTCCTTTTCAAAAATCTAATTAAATGAAAAAAATAAATAAAAAAGCTATTATTTAAAAATAACCATTATGAATATTTTTTTAGTAATCATCATAGGAACTATAATTTTTGAATATATACTCAATTTTATATCTAGACAATTAAATTTAAAATCACTAACAACAACATTACCAAAAGAATTTATTGACTTTTATAATGAAAAAAAATATGAAAAATCTCAAAACTATACATATGAAAATTCTAAATTTGAGCATATCAACACTACATTTAATTTTATATTAATACTTATTATAATTTATTTTGGATTATTTGACAAATTAGATCAATATGCCCGCTCTTTCAATTACTCTCCTATTATAACTGGCCTGATATTTTTTAGTATTTTTTTCATAATTAATGACATTCTATCAACACCATTTAATTTATATAAAACATTTATTATTGAAGAGAAATTTGGATTTAATAAATCTACTTTAAAAATCTATGTCATAGATAAACTTAAATCTTATTTTTTACTTCTAATTTTAGGAATGCCTATAATCAGTTTAATACTCTATTTTTTTGAAATTTCAAATAATGCATGGTTTTTTATATGGATTCTAATGACACTATTATCTATGATTATGCCCAAGGTGTATACACAATTCATTGCACCGATGTTTAATCAATTTACGCCCCTTCAAGATGGAAAATTAAAAGATATAATTACTACCTATGCAAATAATATAGATTTTTCATTGACTGAAATTTATGTAGTAGATGGATCTAAACGATCTTCTCATTCAAATGCTTATTTTACTGGTTTTGGTAAAAATAAACGAATCGTCCTATTTGATACCCTCATGGATGATCATACAGATGAAGAGATTTTAGCCATATTAGCCCATGAAGTTGGACACTATAAAAAGAAACATATCATAAAAAACATTATGCTATCCATCATTCATTCAGGAATCATGCTATACATTCTTAATTTATTTATAAAAATGCCAGAGTTACATACAGCATTTGGGATGACTGCCAAGGAACCATCCATCTATGCTGGCCTTATTTTCTTTTCATTACTATTTGCTCCAATTGAATTAATATTTTCCATCATATTCAATATCATTTCACGTAAACATGAATTTGAAGCAGATGAATTTTCTGCATTAACATTACAAAATTCATCTCACATGATTTTAGGATTAAAAAAACTCACTGTAAAAAATTTAGTAAACCTGACCCCTCACCCATTTTCTGTATTTTTATCCTATAGTCATCCCCCTGTTCTTAATCGAATAGAAGCATTAAGCAAATTAAATGTACAATGAATAAAAATCGATTTAAAAACATATTTAAAAGTAAGAATGGCATATTTTTATTTTTTATTTGGCTATTCATTCTAATAAGATTATTTTCGTTAGGCCATATAATTACTGGAATTATTTATTTCATTGCATCATTATGGTGTTATGATTACATCACAAAAAAAAATGATTGAATTTATAAATTTTCGAAGCTTTTCAAATCCAAATCAGAATGATTCTTGGAAAACTTTTTTAAAAATAGGTTTTTTTTGCATTTTCATGGGATATGTAATATTTGTTTTAAAAGAATTAATAGTTGGGTTCATTTCATTAATATTTTTTATAATAGGCGCATTTTGATAATACTTTGCTTATGGGATTTGGATAAGAAATAACTAATCATTAACATGTATATGATTGCTTCAATTCTGTTAATTTTT
>CAZQYT010000210.1:0-2973 GCA_964597475.1 uncultured bacterium
ATATCAAATTCTACGGCTTGTGTTTGGTTGGTAGTTTTTTTAATCTAAATAAGGAGATAAATAATTGAAATCAGCATTAATTATTATTGCTATCATTATAGTCATCATACTTTTCATAAAACCTAAAATTACATATAATAAAATAATAGGTTCAGGGAATATGATTAATGAGGATCGTCCTCTTGAAAATTTTAGTGCTATTAAAATAATTGGAAGTATAGATATAAATGCTAACTACTCAAATGATTATAATTGTTCTGTTAGCGGTGATGATAACCTGATTCCTCATCTTACGACTGAAGTTATAAATAATGAACTTAATATATCAATAAAGAAGAATTACTCAACAAAAGAAGGGTTAGCAGTTAATGTATATGCACCAAATTATGATGAAATTTCGATAAAAGGATCTGGAGATGTAAAAATTTCTGATTTTAATAATGATAAACTATCATTAAAAATAGATGGTTCAGGTGATATTACAGGCTTTGGAGATGTTCAAACACTTACTGTGAAAATAAATGGATCTGGCGATATAATGCTCAAGGAGCTTAAATCTAAAACTACTAAAATTATCATTAATGGATCTGGAGATGCAAAAATTTGGGCATCTGAGTCAATATCAGCAGTAATAAATGGCTCTGGTGATATAGAATATCATGGAGATCCTATAAATGTTGAAAGAAAGATTAATGGTTCTGGAAATATTAGTGGACCTTAATTAAATGAGAAGTGCTACAAGTTTTTTTCTTGCATGGCTTTTTGGAGATAAAGTGAATCCAATATATATATTTATTGGAGTGTATATTACATTTAGTGTGTTTATTTATTTTTTTTGGAAGTGGAAGAGAAAATCAAAGATTAAATAGCTAATGGCACTTCTATATTTTTTAATTTTTTTTCGTAAGTTATCGTGCTTAATCAAGAGCTAATATAAAGGAGTTATAGATTATGAATAAGAGGCAGAAAAAAAAGAAAGGTTTGTTGATAATTGAGAAGACTTATTCAAATTGGGGTAATAAGAAAAATAAATCAATAGAAAAGAAAGAAGTTAAAAAAATAAAAGAAAAAAAATTAGTAGAAGAGGTGAAAATTGAAGAGACCCCCATGGAAGAAAAAGCAGCTGATGAAGTAAAAGAAGAAGTTCCCGAAGAAGAACAGGTAGTTGATGAAGCAAAAGAAAAAGCTTCCAAGAAAGAAGTGAGAGAATAGAAAGCCATAAATAGCAAATTATGAATTATGATCATTTTATGAAACTAACTAAAGAATCTAACCCCTCTGATACATTATCTGGCATTCATTTAGCATTATGGCATGCCAAGAAAAACAATTGGGATACAGCACATAAAATAGTACAGGATATTAATACGGAAACGGCTTCTTGGGTCCATGCTTATTTACATCGTGTTGAAGGAGATCTTAGTAATGCAAGTTATTGGTATGATCGTGCTAAAAAGCATATTTCAAAAGAATCATTAAAGTCAGAATTAAATAGTATTATCAAATCAGTTTTAGAGGCTTCTTAAAAATTATAAAAACAAAACCAATAATTAGGATAGGGCTTGGAATTAGTTTAATTCTGTTAATTACAGGAATTAATCGATATTTTACTGATGTCATGGAATCAAAAGATATTACTGCAATTTTTATGGGTGTTATAATTATAATGGCTTTATCTCTTACAAAAATGATTCGTAGAGATACACTGATTCCATCACTAAAAGATTCACTTCCATATTTTACAGCATGTTTTTTATTTGGTATTGGTGGTTTGATAAAAATAGATTGGATGGTATTGGCGCTTGCTGCCATTATTTTTATTGCAGATTTTGTAGGTGATGATTGACATGGTGAAGCTTAATTGTTTAAAAATCATTAATTTATGATTATGCCCTACTTCGGTGGGGCTTTTTATTTTAAATTATTGTATTAATAAGGAGAAATAAATGGTAAATAATAAATCGACTAATACTAATCAAGCTAAAGATGCAGAGCCGATGAATGTATTTGTAGATAATACTTCCCCCATAAATGTCAATGTAAGAGATATAGAAATGAATTTTTCATCCATGGTGATTTTTATGGTTAAATGGGCAATTGCATCCATTCCAGCATTAATTATATTATTTATGATTTGGATGATGATAATGGGTGTATTTGGAGTAGGAATTTTTACATTATTTAAATAAAGGAGAACTAAATGAAAGACATTAAAACATTCTTAATAGGTTTTTTGACTTGTGCTTGTTTGTTTCTTGTAATGGGGCAAACAATGAGTCAAGAACAGATTGATCAAATGAAAAACATGGCAAATCAAATGAAAAGTACTGGGCTCATACCTGAAGCAATTGGCAAGTATCAAGGTTTTGCAGATAAAGGTGAATTATATTTAGTTAATACAATAACGGGTCAACTTTTCTATGAAAAAAAACAAAGAGGAGAGAAAGTCTGGCAAACGATGATAGCATCTAATAAATTATATGGTCCCCCGATGCATACGAAGCATATGAAATAATTTTATTTGAAAATAAAAACCCTCATGATCTGAGGGTTTTTATTAAATAGTCATTTTCTTTCCATGTTTAATTAAGAAAGAATGGTTAACATAATTTTTTAAACGAATGCTTCTTCTGATATTTCTGGTTCAGCATTTAAACGAACATATTCATCAGATTGTTTAAACCAAAGTAATCGAGTTTGTTTTTTATCTTCAGTTATGAATTCAATGCAATATTCTATACCAGAATCAGTTTTTATTGTTTTGGTTCCAAAGTCATAAAGTGCGGGGCGAATATAATCTGGATTATTTTTTTGGGACATGAATTACTCCTAATTTGATTCAAATAATTTACAAATGAAATGATAATATTTCCATGGTAAATTGCAATTATTGATTAAAAAATGGAGTTTTTTTTTCATTAATGACGAGATGTATTATCTTCATTAATTGTATTTCATCCAACGAATTTCACG
>CAZQYT010000210.1:2983-3254 GCA_964597475.1 uncultured bacterium
TATATGACTGGCGCTGTATGATTAATTGGCACTTTTACAGTATAGCGTGCAGATTTATTTGGATTTAACGCAGTATCTGTAACAATACCTGATTGATATTTTATTTGATTACCTTCAACAAATGCTGAATCGGAAAATAGCATGTTAGTATCATCTGCCCATAATTTATAAATGACTCTTACAAAATCACCTCTTAATGTTCCTTGATTTAAAACTTTTCCTGTAAATTCGTAGTGAGTATCAAATTCTTTTTCCAAGCCATGCCCAATGA
>CAZQYT010000211.1:0-3252 GCA_964597475.1 uncultured bacterium
AAAGCATATCCAAGGAATAGAAAAAAACCACAAAAAACTCCTCCAATAAGTTCATTTTTTGTTAATGCCAATATTTTTTTATTTATCAATAGTAAAGTGAGTAGGGTAGCAAGGCCAAATCGTAAAGTTGCAAAAGAAAAAGGCGGAGCATCATTTAGTGCTTCTTTAACCATGATGAAAGTGATTCCCCAAATTATGGTGACAATTATAAGACCAATTTTTGCAAGTGATTTATTTTGCATTATTTTTGTTTCCTAAAAAGATGGTTGAAATTCCAAATGTCAAGTCAATGAAATATGCATTGTTAAAGCCAGCTTTTGTTATTTCAGCACAAATATTTTTTCTTGTAGGAAAGAAATCAACTGATTCCGGGAGGTATTTGTAAGCTTTTTTTTGTGAAAAGATGCTTGCAATTTTTGGTAAAATCTTGTGAAAATAAATTTTAAACAAACTTCCCATGATTTTTGATTTAGGGACGGAAAATTCAAGTATTCCAAGATTTCCTCCAGGTTTTAATACTCTATGGAATTCAGATAATGCAATATCATGGTGGGATGTATTTCTAAAACCATATGAAATGGTTAAATGATCAACAGAGTTATTGTCTAGTGGAAGATTTTCAGCATCTCCATGTAAAAATTTGATGTTATGTAAATTTCTTTTAACAGCTTTTTCCTTGGCAATTAAAAGCATGTTTTTTGAAATGTCTATGTTTATTAGTTTGATTTCATATTTTTTTAAAATATGAAATCCTATGTCACCAGTCCCACATGCAACATCTAAAACTGTATCTCCATTTTGAATGTTTAATTTATTGATGAATTTTTTTCTCCAATGAATATCTATTCCAAAACTAAGAAAATGATTAAGAAAATCATATTTAGTTGATATCTCATCAAACATTTGTTCAACAAACTCTTTTTTTTCATTACCCGAATGTTTGAAGTCTGGTTTATTTTTCATGTTCTTTTTCATGCGTAGGTGTAAATTTACATCAACATCGTAATTTTATACTTCTAAACCTTTGGAAAATTGTAAATTTTAATATCATGGAAATGATAAAAGATAAAAATATACATGTTGGAATTAATGAAGTATGTAAACGTAGCAAGAGGTTTGAAAAATCCATTCTATTTTCTTATTCTTTTCGTTTTGATATTCGTGATGTATTGCCTTTATTAACACATCCTGTTGATAAAAATAATTATAGAGTATTTTGGACACAACCTTCTTCTGGATTTGCCTTTGCAGGGTTAGGCTCTGTTTTAAAGTTCAAAGATATGGATATTGACTCCATGGCTAACATGGAAAATGAGATTATGGAAAGCATTAGTTTAGGTATGTCCATTAGTGATAATTCATTGATAGGCCCACGAGTTTTTGGAGGTTTTTCTTTTGATGACAATGTAAAGTTAGATGAAACTTGGAAAAATTTCCCAAAATCTCAATTTTTATTATCAGAGTGCTTGGCAACACTTACGGATGATGGCGCATGGTTAACTATTTCAAAATTAATTTATCCAGATGATTCGCATGATAAAGTTTTAGCAGATTTTAATAAATCTATTTCGTATTATCGAAATAGTTTGCCTGTAACATTACCACCTATTTCTAGAGTATCTGTTGATAAGTATAGAGATGTCCCTAGTAAGGAAGATTATGATCAAATCATTTTTTCGGTGTTAAGTAAAATTAGACCTGGGAAGATTGATAAAGTAGTAATTTCAAGATCTCACCATGTGAAAGTAGGTAAGGATTTTAAAGTAGTTTCGGCTATGCAGGTATTACGAAATGCTTATCCTAAATGCATTACGTTTTGTTTTTCATTTCCGGGACAGGGAATTTTCTTTGGTTCTACTCCAGAAAGACTAGTTAGGTTGAAAAATGGATTTGTAGAAACTGAAGCATTGGCAGGGACCATTGGTAGGGGAAACAACATGGAAGAAGATAGAATATTAGGAGAGTCATTATTATTTAGTCATAAAGAGCGGGAGGAACATGGGTTTGTCGTAGAACAGATTTTAAGAAAAATAAAGCCATTACTTGACAATATTAATCATCCATCTAATCCTCAAATAATGAAATTAAAAAATGTTCAACATCTTCATACGCCCATATCAGGGTATTTTAATAAAGAAGGAACCATACTAGATTTAGTGGCTTCTTTGCACCCTACATCTGCAGTAGCAGGAACTCCAACTCAAGATGCCATGAAAATAATTTCTGAAATGGAAAATCATGATAGAGGTTGGTATTCTGGGCCAATTGGTTGGTTTGATGGGAAGGTGGATGGAGAGTTTTATGTAGCACTTCGTTCAGCTCTTGTTAAAGATGAAGAGGCACATGTTTTTGCAGGTGGAGGAATAGTGTCTGAATCTCATCCGTCAAAGGAATGGGAAGAGACGGAATTGAAATTGCAACCTATCATTTCTGCTTTGTCTGGTGGGCAGGAATAAATTTTTTAAATTAAGGGATTCAAATAAGCATTGATAATAACATAAAATGGTGTAATTTCATCGTGTCTTTTTTGGAGGCACAAGGTATTCGCCATGCATGCATTTCTCCTGGTGCACGTAATACACCTTTAACACGTGCACTTATAAATAACAAAATCATTAAATGCTTTAGTATTATTGATGAGCGATCTTCTGGATTTTTTGCTATCGGGATTGCAAAATCAAGTAATGAACCTGTTGTAATTCTATCTACTTCTGGTACTGCTGTAGCTAATTTTTTTCCTGCAGTCATTGAGTCGAGTTTAAGCTGTGTGCCGATTTTTATTTTGTCTGCAGATAGACCTGGAGCATTAGTAGGGACAGGTGCAAATCAAACCATTGATCAAAAAGAAATTTTTGGAAATCACGTTAGATTTTTTCATAACATGGGTTTACCCAAAAAAGAGCATAATCAACTTGAAAGATACATGGGGGAAGCTATATGTCATTTGAAAGGGGCAAATTATAAGAATCCTCCTGGACCAGTTCACTTGAATTTTCCTTTTGATGAGCCTTTATTTTCAAATGACAAGGTTGGAAGTGAAAAATATTTAATTGATTCCATTCAACATATAGTCATGAAAAAAACTTCCATTAGAATGATCCCAGATTCTAAAAAACCATTATTTGTCATTGGGGCAAATATTAATGGTAATTTTCAAGATGATTTAATTTCATTGGCAGAAAAAATTAATGCCCCCATATTGGCAGATCCACTTTCTCAAGTTAGGTATGGATTTAAAAGTGAGAATATCAT
>CAZQYT010000212.1:0-3244 GCA_964597475.1 uncultured bacterium
CCAAATTGGATACCATTTTTTTTCTATTTCATTTGGGCTATACGTTGTGCTTAATTCTTGATTGGTTTTTTTTATCATGAAAAGTTAAACTTCTCTTTGATTAATACTATATAAAAAATAAGAAATTATTATTATAATTTCATTCTAATTTAGAATATTTAAAAAATACAAAGCCAGATGCATATTCTTCGAATTTAACTTTATATATTTCTTCAGTATTGATGATTTTAAATAAATACACATAGTTTGGAACTAATATCTCATGAGTGTTCGGTATATGATTATGATTGGGGTTTTCACATGTAAATGTATAATCTAGTACGATGTGATCTCCTGCATATGATAATAAAGTTGTATCTGGTAGCCATTCTGTATTTTCTGGTAAAATAATCAAATCATCATATTCAATATTATTTTCTATTCCAATTAAAGTAGAGCTATTGGTGATGATGGTAGGCATGGATGCAGTCACGTAACCAGATGTTACCATTATCTCTTGTAAGGAAAGATGCCAATCTAATGAGTTTTCTAATCCAGTCATCAGATTATAAAAAAATGGTTCTTCTTCATAGTCAGAAGTAATTACCGTAATATCATTAGGGTTTATGTCATCCTCTTTTTCTTTTTCACATCCTATAATTAAGATTAAAAAATATATTGATATTATTATTTTAAAATTCATTTTTTAATCTTAAAAATAAAGTTTTTTTAGTAAATGGACCATACTTATCATCTGTATAATTTGTAATATTATTAAAACCTAGATTTAATTTCATTGATTTATTTATGGAATAGTTTGCAAATAAATCTATTATTATGAATGAATCGCGTTTATTATGATCAGTAATCCAAAGACCTGTATTGATATCATGCGTTGATGGTTTATAAGATTGTGTCCATTTTGTATTTATGGTTAATCCAAAAGGAAATTTTGAAAATTTATAATCATATCCATTGCAAATTATTAATGGTGTAGAATTAGGAATTGATTTTTTATTATCATCTTTATTATTCATAACATTTATTTCCCAAGAAGTTGAGGTCGTACTTGTTATTTTCCATTTTCCTCTAATTTCTAAGCCATTGTATACATTATTTATATTATGATAACCATAGGTGACAATGTTATCATTAGGTAATAGGCCAAGATTTTTTTCCATTATATGATCAATGAATTTAATGTGATGAAATAAAATACTAATTTGGTATGAATTTGGATGTAAATATTCTGCACCTAGAGTGCCACCAAAAGATTTTTCTGGGAGCAAATCTTTATTACCTTGAACTTTGTATCCAAAAGATGCATGATTATAATTTGAAAATTTTTCAATGAATGAGGGGGCCCTAAAGCCTTTCCCAATTGAAGCTCTAAATTTCCATCTATTTTGAATTTTCATGATGGCTATTCTAGGGCTGTATACAATATTATAATCTGAATATTTATCTAATCTAAGTCCTAAAATAACATTATAGTCGTTTAACATGTCAATGTCATATTGAGCAAAAATACTTTGTGCATTTAAGTTATATTTTTTATCATTAACTCGATTATTTTTATAGTGTGTTTTTGAAAATTCTATTCCGAGACTTATTTCATGGTCATTATTTTTTTTGTCCATGAGAAATTCATATTCATAAGAATTTTCTTTCGAAAAATCATTAGCATCAATTTGATTTAAATGGATTATTGTTTCAATGAATTGTTTTTTGTAATCTTGATAATTAATTAATTGTTTATAATGCCATCCATTTTTTTTTGAGCTTAAATGATTAATTTTGATGTTATTTCTATTTATTTCTGTTTTGTTATTTATTATGTCTGTTTTTTCATTTTCTTTTTGTAAATAATGACTAATGTTAATTTTTATTTTATTATTTTCATTTATTTTCCATATTGAATTAGTATTGATAGAATATTTATTTATTTCATCGATGTCACTTTCTTTTATTATTTTTTTTGAAAATAATTTTTTATCATTTAAAGATAAAGATGTATGGAGTTTTCCAATTTTTCTATTCATTCCTATAACATAATTATTTGATCCAGTAGTAAATCGATTGTTTTCTATTATGGGGGAAGTATTGCCTATTTCCCAAAATATTTTATTTTTTATGGGTTTAGTTATGATGTTTATGGTTCCGCCTGTAGAGCTACTTCCGTAGATGGCAGAACTTGGTCCTTTTGTGATTTCAATTTTTTCAACATTGCTTGTTGAAATTTGATCTAATGATACTCGATCATAAAATTTACCAGTTACTGGCTGCCCATCAATTAAAAACAACATGTTTTTAGAGCCCATTCCTTGAATATTAATGTCGTATTCTCCGCGAGAAGAAGGGCTTTCACTAATTCCAGATTGAGTTAATAGCAAGTCTTTAACATTTAATGCCCCTGAATTTTCCAGATCCCTTTTAGATATAACTTCAGTTGCAATGGGAGAATTTTTATAAATTTTATTACTACGTGTTCCAGTTACAACAATATCTTCAGAAATAAAGAAATTTTCATCAAGTTTGATGATGATTTCATCAAGTTCACTATTTATGAGTATATTTTTAGATACATATGCAATGTGAGTTATTCGTAATTGGATATCATCTGTGTCATTTATTTTTAGAGTGAATGATCCATCATCCTTTGTTGAAACTCCCGATTTTAAATTTGGCATATATAGATTCACATCTGAAATTCCAATTAAAGTCTTTGAATCAATTACTATGCCATTTACATAATATGTTTTTTTACCAAAAAGTAAACATAAAAATGACATGATGATGATAATATTTTTTAAATTCATTTGAATGAAATAGAAGCTAGGGATTATTTTTTATGATCACGTAATAATTTTTTCATTTCTATGAAATCACTTTCTTCTTGTGCAATCATAGTGCGACAGTATTCTTCCAGGTAAATTGAATGATTTTCAACTTCTTTTAGTAAAGCATAATAAATATCAATTGCTTCCTTTTCATGTGTTAAGCTTTCATTTAATATGTCAACAATATCGTGTTTATGTGTTTCATGAATATTTTCAATATTTAATGGTGGATGGCCATCTAATCCAGTAATATGTTCTCCAGCTAGATTGGCATGTGTTAATGATTCATTTGCTTGTGCTCTAAAAAATTCAATGAGAGGTAATCTATTTGGTCCAAATATCATTAAAGAATAATGAGTATATCGTATGATTCCATTTAACTCCAAATCATATAATTTTGATAACAATTCAATTACTTTATCTTT
>CAZQYT010000213.1:0-3209 GCA_964597475.1 uncultured bacterium
CATCCGTAGATTCCCAAGAGCCAGTAAAACCCAAAACCTCATAACCAGGCATTGCTTCTTCATAAACAGCTAATGCATCATCATCATAAGAATTGTTCATTATGGGTACAAAAACTTTTTTATTTAAAATCAATGAATTTGTATATGGTTGATTTGAACCTGTATACACTCTAAACACTTCCCATGGTTCACCATATATGGTCATGGTATTTGAAAAATAATCTGCTACTTCCTCAATCTCATCATATTGAGCATGCCATGTAGGAACTTCTCTAATTAATATTTTATGAGGAGAAAGATATTTTCCCCAACAATCAATGTGATCAATGTATGTATTGTTCGGATCATCTACTACATGAAATGTATGAACACCATAATATTCCTCCATTTTTAAATGAATTTGAGAATTACTCATGGTATTCTCTTCATAAACAAGAGAAGAAGAAGCTGAAATCCCATAACCATCCGTCATATAATTCCCACCAGCAGTTATGATATCTGAAGCAAAATAAGGCGCATTAAGATAATTTGCAGTTTTAGATGGTGCATTATTATCATTAGGACGTGGTCTATTATATGTAAAATCTACTACGCTAATGTTTTTATCTCCATCAACTACCCACCATGGACCATAATCTCTAGTCCAATAACTATCTGTCGATCCAAGAATGAACTCAACATTATTCATATCTACACCTGCATTATTCATTGAATTATATGCTGAATTCTGTGAACCTGAAGAAACCAAGCAATATATAATGACATCTTCCGCCATCTCTTTTATAATTGATGTAGAAATTCCAAATGGATAACGAATAAGTACCCCTTGCATAGGCTCAAATTCAGCAATATTTCTTATGGGGGTTGGAGGTGGGTCAGTCTCACGCCCCATTTCCTCAATAATATGCATTTTACCTAGCTCATCCTGAGTCAAGCCAATTGGTAATTCAATCATATTTTCTTCATTTGCAAAAAGTTGAGTAAACAATACTATAACAATAAAAATCTTCAAAAAAAACCTTCCTCTATTAATTTTAAAAAATATTTATGTAAAATAATTCTTTTTCTTCTCTTTATCCTTGCCTTTTTCTGTAACAAATTGTATTCACCAAACCATAATTGACATAATGAAAATTTAAAAAAAATGTACGTACTATTTTGTAATCTTACTCACGTACTGAAAATTAAATGAAAATTAATTACTTTATAAACTTATTGACGAAGTCGGTGGGCTATGCCTTTTATGGTTTGAACAAATTTCTCTACTTCTGTCTTTATGGTAAAAAAATCTCCCATCTTATGATATAAATCAGAAGGATATATGTCTTCACCAAAATCCATCATGAAATTTGATTCAAGTTTTAACTGATAATCTCTTAGTATTTCTTTTCCTCGAATTTTTTGTCGAAGATAATTTAATTGAAATTTAATCTGACCATTAGTAGTTATATGAAAAAGAGGAATGATACCATAATCATCAGATTTACATTTAAAAGTCATGGTGCCATATTCTTCTCCTCGTCCCCAAGACACTTGATCAGCATCCTTTTCTGCAAAACGTACTAAATCCATTATGACAGTTTGAACACGAGGCTCACATTTACCTTTTGCAGATGCTAAAAATGTAGATTTATTCCATTTAGCCATTTAATTTTATTCTAAATGTAAAGAAAATATTTATCCGATTAACTATTAATTAATTTACAACAAAGTTAGCATATCATTAAATATGATTTTCATGAATCAAGTCTATTTTTTATAGATGTAAAAACACCTTCAGGAGTAATGCCAAAGTATTTAGCAACTTCATTTCCTGGAGCAGATTCACCAAATGTATCTATACCTAAATTCAATCCATTCAAACCAGTATAATGTTCCCAACCTTTTGTAATTCCTGCCTCTAAAGAAACTCTTAATGATGAAGGTGGCCCTAAAACATTTTGCCTATATTCTTCACTTTGCTCATCAAATAACTCCCAGCTAGGAAGGTTAACAACTCTAACTGTGACTCCATTAAGCATATTTTTTACTTCTAAAGCGACCCATAATTCACTACCTGTTGCAATGATCACAACTTCAGGCTCATTGATACAATCAGACATTATATATCCACCTTTATAAATTTCTTCTGCTGAAGGATAAATATTCCTATCAAAAACAGGAAGTCCTTGACGAGTCAATAATACTATTGAAGGTCTATCAACTAATTCAAATGCTATTTTACTTGCATAAACTGCTTCATTTGCATCTGCAGGTCGTAAAACTAGTAAATTAGGAATTGCTCTACATGCCATCAAATGTTCTATTGGTTGATGTGTAGGACCATCTTCACCCACAAAAATGGAATCATGTGTATATTCTGATACAACTGATAAATTTTGAATAGCCCTTAATCGCAAGGCAGGTCTTTCATAATCTGAAAAAACAAAAAAAGTTGCACCAAACACCTTAAAACCGCCATGCTGAGCAATGCCATTATTCATAGCCCCCATTGGGAACTCTCTAACTCCATACGCAAAATTTCTTCCTGAATTATTCTCAATGGAAAAATCCCCAACCATTTTAGCAAATCCTTCAGTCACATTAGATGGTTCTAAATCTGCAGAACCTCCCACTAATGTTAAATGTTTTTTTGCTAAAGATTCAATAAATGCTCCCCATACTTTTCGAGTTGCAACATTCTGTCCACATTCATAAAAAGGCAACTCAAACTCAGGCAATTTCCCAGAAAATGCAATATTCCAATCTTTTTTAAAATCTTCATCTTTCATACGATCATTTAGAATAACATCCCATGCCAATACTTCTTTTTTAGCATAATCAAATCCTTCTCTAAAATTTTCCACCACATCATCAGGAAAATAAAATTTTTCATCAGGGTCAAGATTGAGCTTTAATTTTGTTGCAGAAATTTCTTCAGAAGGTAAAGGTGCACCATGAGTATTATGGTCACCTTCCATACTTGCACAACCTTTTGCCATTATTGTTTTTCCAATAATTACTGAAGGCTTTTCAATTTCCATTTGAGCTTTTCGAATGGCGCTTCTAATTGCATCTCTATCATGGCCATCAATTTCCTGTACATGCCAACCATGTGATTCATACATTTTATAATAATCAGTTGAATCTGATCGTGATACTTTCCCAGAAATTTGAGCATTGTTTGAATCATAATAATGAATTAATTTTCCAAGTCCCCAATGTCCCGC
>CAZQYT010000214.1:0-3204 GCA_964597475.1 uncultured bacterium
AAGACTTAAATAAAATCTCTCTACATCAGTATATGTATTACCCTCAGCGTCTTCTGCATCCTGACCCTTATAGGTTCCCCGTATAGCTGTGATATCATAATTAGAGCTTGCATCACCAGATTCATCGATAGCATGAACCGCATATAGATTACTTCCAGGAGGCCAATTTCCATTTATGTTATGGGGCGTTCCTGAAACAATAATAGTTCCATAATTTTCACCTAAAGCTTCAGAATCAACAACACCAGAAAGATATGAATATGCACTATTTCCATTTCCAGTATTTATTGTTCCGCTCCATGTGTTTTCATAACCTTCCATACCAAGTAAATTTGCCTCAGCAGATTGCCAAGTTGATTGTCCATCTGTAGATACGTATACAGTTGCACTTTCTGTTCCAGATTGAAGATCTCCTGAAATATCTGCATTTACAATAAATTCTGATCTAGGTGCAGTTGTTGCAAAATTAGAAATAGGATCTTCTCTAGTTTGACTTTCTAAAAATGCACGTTTTGCTTTCATAGATTCAGAAAAAATTTTCTGAAGCATTTCATGTAGTGCTTTTTGACCTAATTCTTCTTTTTGCTGAGGTGTATAATCCTCAGCTGATAAATGGGAAAAACAAAGTCCAATTACCATAAAAATTAATGTTTTTCCAAATTTCATTTTTAATACCTCCATAGTTTAGTATGGAATTTAATAAACTCTTCTCTATAAATCCTTATTAAATCTATAAATTGTAATATGTTGTTACAAATGGCATGAATTTGCATGTTTTTTCTCAATATTTTTTATTGAGAAGTTTAAACGTTGTAAATTATTAAACATGTTTAAGATGTTATATAAAGTTATTTTAATTAATGTTGTTTCCATTGTTTTTTCCTTTGATTGTTCTGAAGGATTTGTTTTATTGGATGATGCATGTTATTTCAAAACTCATCTTGACGTATTACAAGATTTTGTAGATATAAATGAAAGTTTGAATAACATGGAGCCGCATGAAATTGGTACCCAGGCATGGAAAGAAGGGAAATTGACATATTTATATTTAGGTGATCATTTATTAACAACATTGCCCGATAGCATATCTTTATTATTAGATGTAAGTTACTTGGATTTACGCAATAATAATCTTCACTCACTTCCTAATGAAATTTGCAATTTATATCCACATCAAATGGATATGAATTTAAAACATAATAAAATTTGCCCTCCTTATCCTCATTGTTTTACTTATATTGGAAACCAAAACATTGAAAGTTGTGAATTTTTTGAATGTCCAGAAGGATATATGAAAATTGAAGATGAATGTTATAATGAAAAACATATAAAAGCATTAGATGCGTTCATAATTGAAAATGAATCTTTGCAGGGATTGTCAGTACTTGAAATTGGTTCAGAAATTGGTTATCAGGGATGGGAAAATGGAGATTTGAAAGTTTTAAATTTAATGAATAATGATTTATCTTCTGTTCCAGAAGAATTTTGTAACATTAAAGATGATTTAAAATTATTTGATTTTGGTGAGAATAGCATATGTCCACCATATCCAAGCTGTATTGATTATTTAAATTATCAATATATTGGTAATTGTGAAGCATCTCCAATTAAAGAAACATTTACAAATGAGATGATGGATAATCATGAGATTTTATCTCAATTGAATAATATGAATTCAACTTTTAACATGGGAAATTTTTACCATGATGTGTCTGTTTTACAAGATATTATTGATGCAAATATTAGTTTGAAAGGAAAAAATCCCCTAGAAATAGGTCGTCAGCAATGGACTGAAATGCGTCTTGTTTCATTGAATTTAGCTGATAGAGGATTAACTAAACTGCCTGAAAGCCTGTGTAATATTTATGAAAACTTAAATACATTTGACATATCTAATAATTTCATAGAGGGAGAATACCCAACGTGCATGCAAGAGCGGTCAAATAGGGCTACAGCATGCAGAGATGGTTATAATTTATTTGATGAACAATGTTATTATTATGCCGACATGAGTGTTTTGATTGATTTTATTAAATTAAATCCATCTTTGGAAAAATTTCATCCTTTAATGCTTGGATATCAAATATGGGAAAAAAATAGATTAGAATTATTATATTTGGTTGGGATGGGAATTACCCGCATACCAGATAGCATAAGTAATTTAAATGCATTAAAATATTTAGATTTAAACAGTAATGATTTAGTTGATTTACCGCACTCCATGTGCAGTCTTTATCCTCAATTGATTAGTATGGATTTGACAAATAACAAATTTTCCCCTCCTTATTTACCTTGCGTTGATTATATGGGACAACAAAATGTCATTAATGAATATGGTGATGAATGTCCAATGGGTTATATCCCAATTTTTGATAGTTGTTATTTTAAAGATGACCTTGATGTATTAAAAAAAATCATAGATGAAAATAAAAGTTTAGAAGGAAAATATCCTTTGGAAATTGGTATTCAAAAATGGAAAAACATGCGATTAGACATATTATATTTAGGTGAAAATGATTTGACGAATTTTCCAGAGAGCGTATGTGAAATTTATGACAATTTATCTTCCATTAATATTGGTAAAAATAAAATTTGCCCCCCTTATCCTTCTTGCATGGAGGGAAATGTAAATGATCAGGATACTACTGGATGCCCTTGATTGATAATTGTTGTTTTATTATTTCTGATTGAGCTGCCGCCAATCGTGCTATTGGCACTCTATAAGGTGAACAGCTGACATAATTAAGACCAATTTCATTGAAAAATTGAATTGATTTTGCATCACCACCATGTTCCCCGCATATTCCTATTTTAAGATTAGGATTTTCTTGTCGCCCTCTTTTAACGCCAATTTTTACTAAAGTGCCAACTCCATCTTGATCAATGGATTGAAAAGGATCGTGTGGAAGCATGTGGTTTTCAAGATAGTCAGGTAGAAAACCTCCAATGTCATCTCTAGAAAATCCAAAGGCAGTTTGAGTTAAATCATTAGTACCAAATGAGAAAAATTGTGCTTCTTTTGCAATTAAATCTGCAGTCATGCATGCTCTTGGTAATTCAATCATGGTTCCAATGGTATATTTAAAATTCACATTTGTTTCTTCTTTTACTCTTTTTGCTACTGCTTCTATTATGTTTTTTTGATGTTTAAATTCTTCCAAAGAACTAACAAGTGGAACCATGACTTCTGCAAATGCGGGGTTA
>CAZQYT010000215.1:0-3204 GCA_964597475.1 uncultured bacterium
AAATGAAAAAGATAGAAAGTCTAAAAATTTTGCATTAGGACTTCATGCTCCAGGAAGATGGGATAAAATACTTGATATTAATACATGCCATATTCAGTCTAAAATTGCAAATGACATATTTTGTATAATTAAAGAATATTCGAAAAATTTAGAACCTTATGATATTAGATTACATATAGGATTTATGAGGAATGTGGTGATTCGGATTGGAGAAAAAACTAGTGAAATAATGGTTAATTTTGTTACGACAAGAGAAGATCTTAGCGCCTTATCTCCTTTAGTTGAAATTTTAGTAAAGAAATTTCCTTCAATTTCAAGTGTGGTTAATAATATTACTTCCCGTAAATCAGGTGTATCGTATGGTGAAAAACAAATTGTTTTATATGGGGAAGGATATTTGATAGAAGCTTTAGGTGATTATGAATTTATGGTTTCTGCAGATTCTTTTTTTCAAACTAATACAAAGCAGGCAACAAAACTTTATGATATTATATTGGAAGAATCAAACTTTACAGGAGAAGAAGTTGTATATGATTTGTTTTGTGGTACGGGATCCATTGCAATTTATATTTCTAAATATGTAAAGATGGTATATGGTTTTGAGCTTATAATGTCAGCTGTACAAAATGCAATGCAGAATGCAATACGGAATAAAGTAAAGAATGCTTGGTTTTTTTCAGGTAATCTTCAAGATCTTTTTCGTGAAAACTTAGAAGCAAAATCTCTTGAACTTCCAGATGTGGTAATTTTAGATCCTCCTAGAGCAGGTCTTCATCATAAAACAATTGATGATATTATTGAAAAAAGCCCAAGTCGTATTATTTATGTTTCATGTAATCCTGCAACTCAAGCGCGTGATGTTAGGATGCTTTGTGCTAATGGTTATGATTTGATCAAATTGCGTCCTATTGACATGTTTCCACATACTCCTCATATTGAGAATGTTGCTACATTAATAAAGGCAGCATGATGGAAATTGCAATTGAAACAAAAAAATTACATAAAGTTTATGATGGAGGACACATAGCTTTAAAAGGAATTGATTTGTCTATTCCATTAGGGTCATTTTATGGATTGTTGGGGCCAAATGGAGCAGGTAAAACAACGACAATAGGCATTTTAACGGGATTGGTAAATATTACTAGTGGTACAGCTTCAATTATGGGATATGATTCTGTAAGGGAATTTAGAAAGGCTAGAAGATTAGTTGGTTTATCTCCACAAGAATTAAATTTTGATGTTTTTTTTAGTATGGAAGAATTGTTAGAGCTTCAAGCAGGTTATTATGGATTGCAAAAAAAAGAAGCAAAAAAACGTGCAGAATTAATGTTGGAACAGTTTGGTTTAATTGATAAAAGAAAGTCTAAGGCTCGGGAATTATCTGGCGGGATGAAGCGTAGAATGCAAATCGCAAAAGCTTTAGTACATGACCCTCCAATTGTGATTTTAGATGAGCCTACGGCAGGTGTTGATATTGAATTGCGGCATATGCTTTGGGAATATTTAAAAAAAATAAATAAAGAAGGAAAAACAATTTTACTTACAACTCATTATATTGAAGAAGCTGAAAAATTATGTGAAAATGTTTCCATAATTAATGATGGAAATATCATTGCTACAGATTCTCCAGAAGAGTTGACAAAAGCCCATGGAATGTCTGGCTTGGAAATCATTCTTTCTTCTAAGGTGGATGATTTTCATCTTGAAAATTTCAAATTTAAAAAATTTGATGATAAGGTCCACGTTCATACAAAGTATCCTGAAAGAGATATGGCGTTAATTATTAATGAGATTATGGATAAAGGAGGCGAAATAGCAAATGTATGCATATATAAAAGTTCTTTAGAGGATGTTTTTATGAAACTTACTGGAAAATCTTTATTGGAATCTCAAGTATTTAAGGATGAATAAATGTTCAGTGTAGGGTTTTGGGTAATCATAAAAAGAGAAATAAAACGGTTTTTATTTTTATATAAGCAAACATTGCTTCCAAGTGTAATTTCTTCAGCTTTATACATAATTGTCTTTGGTGCAGCAATGGGTTCAAGAATTGGAAACATTAAAGGAGAACTATATATACATTACATTATACCAGGGCTTGTAATGATGGCTGTAATTAACCCAGCATATCAAAACTCCTCTTCTAGTATAATGCAGGCAAAATTTTTACGTTTCATTGAAGATATTTTAATTACACCATTAAGTGGGTTAGAAGTGAGTTTGAGTTATATCATAGGAGGAGCAGTTCGAGGAGTACTGAATGGTTTTTTAGTTTTATTATTAGGCCATTTCCTTACAGGTTTTCAAATTAATGACTGGACGTTAACATTTATTTATTTATTTACTGTTGCTTGGGCATTTTCTGCATCAGGCGTGATTGTAGGTATTTTTGCAAAGTCATGGGATAGCATTATGGTACTTACTAATTTCTTTTTAATGCCATTGACTTTTTTAGGCGGTGTTTTTTATTCAATTGAAATGTTGCCAAATCTATGGCAAAAAATTTCTTTAATTAATCCATTATATTGGATGATTAATGGTCTTAGGTATGCAACATTAGGAATAACAGATACTTCTCATGTGCTTTCTTTGGGTATAAGTATTATTTTTTCCATATTTTTTTCAATTCTTGCTTCATATATGTTTTCTAAAGGTTATAGAATTAAAACATAATTGTTTGTTAACTTTATTTGATTTAAAAAGGAATTAATAATGACATTAAAAGAAAAAATAATTCAAGATATAAATAATGAACCTATCATATTGTATATGAAAGGAACTAAAGAACGTCCAATGTGTGGTTTTTCTGCTAGAGTTGTAAGTATTTTAAATGGTCATTCTATCATATATCAAGATGTAAATATTCTTGAAGATCCAGAAATAAGAAAATCATTATCAGAATATTCAAATTGGCCTACCATCCCTCAACTTTTTGTAAAAGGTGAATTGATTGGTGGCTGTGATATTGTAATGGAATTAGAGGCTAAAGGTGAATTAAAGGAATTATTGTCATCTGCAGGTACCTAGGAAATTATTTTACTTATTTTTGGCTTTATATTCAAACCAATCTGAGCCTGTTATCTCATGGAAAAATGAAGCTTCTTCTCGTAAGATTTTTGCCGTAGTATTTTTTACAGAAGCTATTTCTACCCTTACACCTTCAGTTTTTAAGTGTCTAACTAATTCTACAAAATCTGAATCTCC
>CAZQYT010000216.1:0-3157 GCA_964597475.1 uncultured bacterium
GATCAAGATGATAGTAAGGCTTTAATCAAGGGTGTAATTCGTGACATGGAGTTAGATGAAAAGACTTTTGTTCCAAAATCCATACAAGGGCATGTGAGTAAATATAAAAATCAAATGGTTGATTATGAATATTTGAATAAAACTGCAACTGGATATTTTGATGAAAAGTTAAGTGAAATTTATATGCATTATCAAAGAGCACTTCAAGGAAATAATGCCTTAGATTTTGATGATTTATTACTTAAACCATTAGAATTATTTTCTGAGCATCCTTCTCGTTTAGAATTTTATCAAGAAAAATTTAAGTATGTGCTTGTTGATGAATATCAAGATACAAATCGTCCACAGTTTGAATTTGTACATGCCCTGTCAAGTAAACATAGAGATATATGCGTAGTTGGAGATGATGATCAATCCATATATAGTTGGCGCGGTGCAGATGTTAATAATATTTTGAATTTTTCAGAAGCATTTGGAGATTCTAATGTCATAAAATTAGAACAAAATTATAGATCTACTCAATTTATTCTTGATTGCGCTTGGAGTGTAGTTTCAAGAAATAGTTCTAGGGCTGAAAAGAAACTTTGGACTGAAAATGAGAAAGGAGAAAAATTATCTATTATTGAGTGTAGAGATGAGAGAGATGAAAGTTGGAAGATAATTAAAATCATACGTAATGAATCATTAAATAGTAATAGAGGTTTTGATCATATTGTAATCTTGTATCGTACGAATGCACAAAGTCGTGCAATTGAAGATGCTCTTAGAAGAGAGGCCGTGCCATATCAAATTATTGGTGGAACTAAGTTTTATGAACGTAAAGAAATTAAAGATGTATTGGCTTATTTACGTCTTATTGTAAATCCTAATGATGGAATTAGTTTTGATAGGATAATAAATTTTCCTGCCAGGGGAATTGGGAAAACTTCTGTAGAAAAAATACATTCCTTAGCAAAAGAAAAAGATTGTTCCTATTTAAATGTCATATCTAATCCAGAAGGATTGGATGTAGGGCAAAAACAAAAGAAATCCTTAAAAGAATTCAGCGACCTTATTTTGAAGTTTAAAAACTCTTATGAAAAATTAGATGCAGTAACAATTACTACAGATCTTTTATTAGATATAAATCTTAAAAATTATTATGAAAATCAGAATACAGTAGAAGCACAAGATAGATGGTCAAATGTTGAAGAATTACTAAATAGTATTGTAGATTTCCAAGATTTGAAAGCAGATAATAATTTATCTGATTTTTTAGAAGAAGTATCTCTTTTAACAGACATAGATCGTTGGAATGAAGCTGATAAGGCTGTTACTCTCATGACAATACATAGTGCAAAGGGGTTAGAGTTTCCAGTAGTAATCATGGCTGGTTTGGAAGAAGGTTTATTCCCATTAGGAGGGAGTTCTTATGAATTAGAAGATTTAGAAGAAGAGAGGAGATTGTTTTATGTTGCTCTTACTAGAGCAGAAAAAAAAGTATATTTATCTCATGCTAATGCTAGGAGGAGGTTTGGTGGCCCTCCTATGCCAACCATTCAATCACGCTTTTTACATGAATTACCATTAGAAATGCTAGATCAGGTAGAAAATAATCAAGTAAATAAAATAAAAAGTAGTTTCAATGAAGAAAAAATATCAATTGTTCCTAAAATAAAATCGACAGCTAATGAATTTTCAATTGGTGATAAAATCGAACACAAACTTTTTGGACGTGGAAAAATTTTAGCAATCGAAGGAAATGGTTCTGCTGCAAAATTGACCATTCAATTCTCGGGAAATATTAGAAAAAAACTCATTGCAAAATATGCAAATTTGACTCAATTGAAAACATAAAATTTCTTTTAAATCATATTTTTTACTATGTAATTTTAATTGAGATTGAAACTCAATTAATGGAGGTTTATTTATGTTGAGTAAAAAATTATATGATTCATATAAAAAGACTCTTTTAAAAGAAGGTCTGAAATTTACTCCTCAGAGATTAGAGATTTTGGACGAAGTTGTTTCAGGTGCTGGACATCGTGAATGTGAAGAGATATATTTATCTATGAAGAAAAAAGGAAAACAAATTTCTCGTGCCACTGTATATAGAACAATTGACATATTAGTAAGAAATGATTTAGTAAGAAAATTAGAATTAGGTGATGGTCGTGCAAGATATGAAAGTAAGTTTAATTCTTCTCATCATGATCATTTGATTTGTACTTCATGTGGAATTATTAAAGAGTTTGTTGATGATGAAATTGAAAATAAACAAGAAAAGATTGCACAAAAAAATGGTTTTGTCTTATCTAAACATATTCATCAATTATTTGGTCTATGTAAAAAATGTCAATAAAGCCATTACATGTTTTATTGCCTGATGACATTGGTGTCATAGATCATTTTAAAAAAGATGATTTTTTACAAATCAGATTTGTTGAAATGGGATTATTACCAGGGATGGCATTGAGATTGATAAAAAAAATGCCACTTCAAGGTACCATTGAAATTAAAATCAGATCCTTTTACATGTCTTTAAGATGGGAAGATGCTGACCGTATAATGATTAGAGTTGATGAATAATAACTCGATTAAAAATATTGTTTTAATAGGTAATCCGAATTCTGGGAAAACAGCCATATTTAATCTTCTGACAGGCTTAAATCATGATGTGTCTAATTATCCAGGAACAACCGTAGAAAAACGTATTGGTAAAATTTCATTGATGAATGGTGAATATCTTAATTTGATGGATTTGCCTGGTACTTATAGTCTTATTCCAGAATCTTTAGATGAAGAAATCGTATCAAAAGAGATTTATTCATGGATAAAAGGTGATAATAAGCCTGATTTAATTATTTCTGTTATAGATTCTACAAATTTAAATCGAAATCTTTATCTTACTTCTCAATTATTAGAATTTGATATTCCAATTATAATTGCCCTTAATATGATTGATCTAGTTGAAAATAAAATAAATGATATAGGAAAATTAAAAAGTATCTTTAATGTAGAGGATGTAATCCCTATATCTGCGAAAAAAAATATTGGCATCTCTAAATTAAAAGATAAAATTATTAATTTTCAATGTAATGAAAAATTAAATAAAAAAAACAAACTTCAAATCCCAACACATATTAAAACTGAAATGCAGCCAATTATTGATTTTTTG
>CAZQYT010000217.1:0-3148 GCA_964597475.1 uncultured bacterium
AACCAGAAGTTAAAAGTTCTCCATCTCTAGACAAAGCAATCAAATCCCCTTCATTTCCAGTATCTACCACAAATTCAGTAGAACCAATGATTAATACATTATCATAGCTTAATGACATATTTGTTGGTGGCGCTGTACGAAGTGGAACAGAAGGATCACCAAAATATGTCCAATATTTAGTTTCATTTATTCCAGATGAACCTTGAGCATCATTCATATACATACAACCATTAGTTGTAATTCCACCCATCGTTCTTGTAAGATTAGCATCATAACTTTCAGTTAATATCAGATTCATTCCATATTGACCATGCATAGGAGGCTCCCAAGATTGACTAATAGTAGATCCGAAATGAGAAATTCCTCCAGAAGGTTCACCATTATTTGTGGCTCTCAACCAAGCTTCTGCATAACATTCATTGGTACTATTAAATTCACCTACATTACAACCAACAGTTATTACAAATGGCAATAAATTATTATTCGTTAAAGAATTTACATTTGATGTACTAAGTGGTGCGCCATTACCCCAACTTGAAATTGAGCCATGCCCAGTATAATTAATCAAACTTACACCATTATTAATTGCATTAATGCCTTGAGATGCAGTACCACCACTACCATCATAAATTCCCTGATATGAATCATAAGTAAAATCAGATAAGACAGTATCCCATAAGAATTCATTAAAATCATCATCTGAATACCCTCCAAAACCAGGGCCTTGATTTGATGCTACGCCAAGTGCATTATCATACCATTCTACTCCCGATTGTGGGTACCTCTCATATTCAATCGAACGCTCTACTTGTGTTTGTATTTGACTAGGAGTACTACCTGATAATCTGCCAACTATTACTTCTGCATATGAATCATTACCGCTTATAAAGCCATAAGAAGGGTCAGAAGCGCTACCACTAACAGAAGGAGATGGCATTTGAGCAATATCTCCAACCAATAAAAGGAATGTCAATCCATTATCATTATAATAATTTTGAACATAACTATCAACAGATGAAGAACTTGTCCCTATGTCACTGATATTCACAATTTCAGTTGGTATGCCTTTTCTATTTTTCCAATCAGCTAGTGGCTGAACAGTTTCAATAAAAGAGCCATATGATATTATCAACATATTACCATGATCAACAAGATAGTCAAATCTGTCATCATTTTTATGATTTAAAAAATGATTTTCATAAATATTTAAGTATTCTTTTGAAATAATTGGGCTTAAAGAAGTTCTATTTAAAACATTAACCATTCCAGGGCCAACTGAACGAATTTCAACTTCTATCTGACGATAAATACGTAAAATGTTTTCTACAGGATTATATTGAATGGGATAAAAAACTACAGATTGACCTCTCAAATCACGAAGAATATATGGAGATTCCAATGCAACAAGCTCTCCAGGAAAAAAACTATTTTTTTCATATTCTTCACCAAAACCATATGGTACATCATTAGGATTAATGGATCTATTTAAATTACCTTTTGATGGAGCAATTAAAATATTTTTATAATCAACATAATCAGAAGATAATACAACGACTTCCATTTCTTTATCATCAGGAATGACTATTGATCTAGAGAACTTATCAAGATCTGGTGCACCTTCTTTTAAAATGGAAGCACCATCTTCCAAATTAGCAATAAACATTTCACCATTTGGAGTACTGACTGGGAATAAATGAAATCCATCAATGTTAAACTCTAAAGTTGTACGATCTATGTCTCCATCAACAACAATTGCAGTATTGGTTTGGACATTAGATTCAATGTTTTGCCATGTTGAAGCTTGTAAAATGGTAAAAGTCCATAAACTAACAAAAAATAATTTCATTCTTTTTCCTTTAATTAATTATTAATTTTAAAAATAAGTCTAAATTTCATTTATAAGTTACATTTTTTATATCAAGCTAAACCGTAAGGTTTACATCTTGTTACATAAAGAGAAACATCGTAAAACTACCTATTTTCATGCAATGCATAACTTGTTGGCGTTTCCCATAATTTTATTGAATGCAATCTTAAATCAGTCTTGTATGCATCATGAAATTTATCTTTCAATTCATCATAAATATATAAGGCTACATTTTCAGCTGTTGGAGTAAAAGGTACAATTACAGGCTTATGATCAGAAGAATTATTAAAAAAATCCATGAGTTCTTTATCCTTTTCCCAAACCATGAAAGCATGATCAAGCTTATCATGAATGAAATCTTTAGCAATCTTCTTTATATCTGCAAAATCAACAACCATGCCCTCTTCAGATACCCCAGATTCTTCTACAATATCTCCTGAAATACAAATTTCAGCTTTATAACGATGTCCATGGATACCTTTACAAACCGATCTATGATTAAGAACGCGATGCCCCATGTCCCATTGAATTATTTTTACTATTTTCATCTTTTCAATCTTTCTTTATATGTATTAATAAATAATGTAAATTTACATTATTCCATAAACTTAAATATCATATAAAGGATTTCTAATGACACGTCATTATTACTTTTTATTGTTTTTATCCATTAGTTTTTTAATAGGCCAAAATCAATGGGGAGGAACTTCCATTGCAACGCCAGACAATTTAAATGCAATAACTTCTAATCCTGCAGGTTTAGGCATAGAAAGAGGCCATCAAAAAGGAATGTACTTTCCCTTTGATTCAGTTTTTACAATACATAAGTCTAGACGAATAGGTGGTTTTGGATATGATTTAAAATATGAATTCATTGAAGGAAAATTTCCTGACACATTTAATCCAGCTGATGGAAATTTAGCTTTTGGCTCAAAAATTTTCAACAATACATATTTTGGCATTAAATGGAACAAACATCATTTTATTGATTTTGGAATATTATATAGACCAATTAATAATTTATCAATTGGTATGACATCACTTTTTGATGATGAATTAAATAAAAATTATCAATCAATTTTAGGGTTAGCATTCAGACCTTTTTCAAATCATAAACTAACAATGGGTGCTGACATACATTTTTTACAAAATACTATCCACGAAAATTACCCTTCAGACGAGTCTGAGAATAGTGACTTATTTGTTATAGATCAAACTAATGGATTCACTTGGCCATGGTCTTGGTATCTAAGAAACTATAAAAATATCCACTATCCTAAG
>CAZQYT010000218.1:0-3136 GCA_964597475.1 uncultured bacterium
TTGAAGTTTATTTTTTCTATGTATAGGGATACCCTTCATGCGTTTCAAAATTAATCCAATAAGGGGGATTTTAAAATTTTTAGCTGCTATAATTGCTGTATATTTTTCTTTTAAAACAATTGGAAGAAAAAATAAGTCTAAAAAACTAGAATGATTATGCATGATAACAAAAGGACCGTTATCTGGGATAGTCCCTATAATTTCATATTTAACTCCAAAAGATTTAAATAATAAATATGATAATTTGCTGGCTATTTTATGCGAATATTTTGGAACTAGAATCATAAAAATAATGGCAAAAGGTCCCAAAATTATTAATATAATTAAAGTTCTTAAATAAATAAATATACTATTAAATATTTGATGTATGTTTTTCATATAAGTTGAATAATTTATATGTTGTTTTAGGGAAAGTACAATTATTTTCCCCAAATAAACTCAAATAATTCCAATTAAAGTCATATTAAGGTAACTAAAAATAAGGTAACTCCAAAATTTCAACGAAAACTTCAACCCACAAGGAACTTTCGAGGGGGTGTAGTCGCATAACAAAAGGCTCACACTCAATCTCAAATATATTTTTGGAAAAATTTTGTAAGTTACCATATCTAATCAAGGACTAATTTGTGTTTAATATATATATATGAAAACTATTCAATTTGTTAAAGAATCATTAAAAAGTATAAAAGAAGTTGGGACTATATTCCCAAGTTCAAAATTTGTTGTTGAAAAAATGGTTGCACCCATAAACTTTGGGGAAAAGCTTACTATATTAGAATTAGGGTCTGGAAATGGAGTAATTACAAAACAACTATTAGAAAAAATGAGTTCTGATTCGCAACTAATTTGTTTTGAAACAAATAAAAAATTCTATCAAGAACTTAAGAAGATAAACGATATGAAAATGATTTTAATAAATGAATCTGCTGAAAAAATGAAATTGTATCTAAATGAATTTAAAATAGATAAAGTAGATTATATAGTCTCTTCAGTCCCATTAGTAACATTGCCAAAAAAAATGACAAACAAAATTTTATCAACCTCTAGAGAACTATTGAGAAAAGAAGGGAAGTTAATTCAACTACAATATTCAAAACTATCTGACAATAAATTGAAAAGTTATTTCAATAAAATTGATATAGAATTCACACTTAGGAATTATTTTCCTGCGTTTATTTATACTTGCTATAATGAATAGCCTCTTTTATAATTTATTGTTTAATAATTAATTAGAAATGATTGCATCTGAAGGAAAAATTATTTTTATTCCTATGCTCCTTTTACTATTAATAGGGATTTCTATTAATTATCTAACAAATGATAGCCTAAACTGGATAAAATATTTTAATTATTTTTTATTGTCTTTTTTATTATTTACTCTTTATTTTTTTAGAAATCCAAAAAGAAAGCCAATTGGTACATTAAAACAAATGGTTTCCCCAGCAGATGGCAAAGTGATTCAGATAATTAATGTAGATGACCCAGAAATTGGTAATGCAAAACAAATTTCAATTTTTCTATCAATATTTAATGTTCATTCTCAATATGTTCCAATTGATAGTAATGTGATTTCATCTAATTATTTCCCAGGAAAGTATTTATTAGCATTTAATCATAAAACTTCCAATCAAAATGAACAATCAGTTACTTTATTTAAAAATGAAGACAATAATAAATATAAGATAAAGCAAATAGCTGGATTTATTGCCCGTAGAATATTGAATTACATGAACCCCAATCAATTTGTAATAAAGGGACAAAGGCTAGGATTTATTAGATTTGGTTCACGTGTTGAAATTATTGTCCCTAGAAATAATTTTGATGTTATTGTTAAAGAAGGTGATAAATTGAAAGCAAACATTTCAACCATTGGTACATTTCAATGAAAATTAAAACTCAATTCCCAAATCTTATAACATTAGTTAATCTATTTTTTGGATTTCTTTCTATATTAAATACTTACATTGAATATTATTCTCTTGCGTGTTATTTTATTTTATTAGCAGCTATTTTAGATTCTTTAGATGGCAAGATAGCAAGATTATTTGGAGTATCAACTGAATTTGGAAAACAGTTAGATTCACTTGCTGACTTAGTGTCATTCTGTTTAGCTCCTTCAGTTCTAGTTTATATTTTATATTCTCAAAATATGCCTGGTATATTTGGTGAATTAATTGCTTCTGCTCCATTATTATTAGGTGTAATTCGTTTGGCTCGATACAATATTAATGATAATGAAAATAACTTGTATTATTCAGGATTACCCACAACTTTTAATGCTATATTTGTGTGTTCATTAATACTTTATATTGAAAATATTAAGTTAATTTCACCTGAATACTCACAGTCTCACTTATTATTACCCATTATAATTAGTTCATCATTTTTAATGGTTACAAAAATAGAATACCCTAAATTTCCATTATTAAATTTCCATTCAGGTAAATCAAATAGTCTTAAATTAATTACTATAATTCTCATTTCATTTTTCTTTCTAATTGCAATATTATTAAATCAACAAGAGATTGTTTTCATATTATTTTCAAGTGGATTGATTATATTGAGTATGTTGAATCATCTATTAATTAAGGAAAAAATACATATAAAATTCATAAAGAGATTAATTAATCTAAATTAATCCATCCTACTTCAATGAGGTTTTTTTATTTAGTAAAGTATGTAAAAAGGCTCATACTCATTCTAATATAATTTTTTAGAAAAATTTCGTAAGTTTAGGTATCTAATAAAGGAGAATAACATGGATAAAAAATGGATGATAGCAATTGGAGTCGTTGTATTAGCAGTTGTCGTGTATTTTGTTACTTGTGGATGTTGTAGTGTTTAATTGATAAATGAAGAAATTACTACCCCATCTATTATTAGCATTACTTGTTGTTGTTGACTTGACAGTCAACTAATATGGGTGTGTAAAGCCTCTCACTCATTCTAACTGCTAATCTTTAGATTCGCTCATATATTTTTTAGAAAATTTCGTAAGTTTAGGTATTCAATTAAGGACTAAAATGAAGAAATTATTCAACAAATGGATATTGCCCGTATGTTTATTATTTGTACTATTTTTGCAACCAATACATTATTATTTAAAAGGAAATATTAATCCTGCATTTATAGTTTT
>CAZQYT010000219.1:0-1021 GCA_964597475.1 uncultured bacterium
CATATTACTAGGAAATAGTGTTGCAGAATCCATCCATTGGCCGAGGCCTCTTTCATAGTCTGCAGCTACAAATAATGGTATTTTTGATAGACTTTGTAATTCTTTAATATTATAAAATGTCCCATGGACATTACCTGAAAATGTAATCACTCCACCTATATGATAATCATTAATCCATTTTATTTCCATTTCATTTAACATGTTTTTTTGAATTAATTTTTGATCAAATGGAACAAAGGTTAAATTTTTAAAGCCTAGTAATTTTTTATCATTTATTTTTTCTATTTCTTCAACTAAAATTAAATTTTCACATCGTATTCCAAAACTATTTTCCTCATAATATCCAGGCTCATTTGAAACAACCATTCCTGGGCGTAATGGTACATTATTTGCTCCCTTGCCTATGCTATGAGGTCCCTCATGAACATTTAAATATGATCCTACTCCATGGCCTGTTCCATGCTCAAAGTCATATCCATGGTGCCATAGATATTGCCTTGCCAATGTATCTAGATGTTGACCAGCTATTCCTTCAGGGAATTGAGCAGAGCCTAAGGCAATATGGCCCTTAAGGACTAATGTAAACATTTTTTTCATAAATTCAGTAGGGGTTCCAATTGCAACGGTTCTAGTAATGTCAGTAGTTCCATCTAGATATTGTCCACCACTATCAACAAGGTAGATAGAATTTATTTCTAATTTATTGGGTATGTTTTGATTTTTATGATTATAGTGACACATTGCGGCATTTTTTCCTGCGGCAGAAATTGTTCCAAAACTTACACCTTTGAAGTAATCAAGTTTTTCTCTAAATGAATCAAGTTTATCAGACAAAATGCCTTCATCAAGCAATTCATTTGATTTATTTTTTTCATCTAACCAAGATAAAAAATTACAAACTGCTATTGCATCACGAATATGGCAGTTTTTCATTCCTTGAACTTCAGTTTTATTTTTACATGCTTTAGGTAGCATGCAGGGATCATCTTTATTTATTACATTCGCGCTTGCATTTATTATT
>CAZQYT010000219.1:1032-3126 GCA_964597475.1 uncultured bacterium
ATGACCATACATTGCTTCCATTAAAATCTAATTGAATGTTCTTGCCAGATAATGCCGATAACGTGGAATAAATTTCAGTTTCATCATAAACTTTTACATTTTTACCTACATGGTCATTAAAGTTTTTAGGAATTTTTGATTTATTAATGAATAAATCAAAATTTCCATTAGAGTGTAGAATTCCATGTGATAAAAGGACCGGATTGCATGGTACGTCATTTCCTCTAATATTTAATATCCATGCTATTGAATCTAAACGAGTAATGAAAGCCGCATCGCATTTGTTCCTTGATATTATTTTTCCAATGTTTTTTCTTTTTTCAAGACTCGAAACTCCTGCATATTTTATATCGAGAAGTAAAGCGTGGTCAGTAGATGGTTTTGGTCTATCATTCCAATGTATGTCAATTGGATTTTCATTCATGGGGATGAAAATAGCTTTATTTTTCAAGTATTTTGTCATGGTGTTAATCGAATTAACTCTATGTAAACGAGGATCATACCCTAATCTTGTATTGTCGACTAATTTGTTTTTCATCCATTGCATGATTGGTTTGTTTGCTAATTGGCAAATGTCATAAATATCATCATTAACCTGTTGTTTGACTTGCACCGTATATCTGCCATCAACAAATATTGCAGCATCATGATTTCTGATTATGGCTGTTCCTGCAGATCCAGTAAATCCTGTAGCCCATGCTAAACGTTCATTTTCTGGTGGAATATATTCTGATAAGAATTCATCATCATGAGGAATGATGTATACATCTAAATTGTTTTTTTTCATCCAATTTCGGATTTTTATGATATTGTTATTTATGTCATTCATGATTTTTGTAATTTTTAGTTTAATTTAATATTATGTATGTTAGTAATAAATTCATAAGTCATGGTATTTATGAATTCAATATTTTTTTTACTGCATTATGTGCATTTGCTCCATAGCACATTCCTCCAGGGTGAGTCCCAGATCCGCATAGAAATAGATTGTTAAATGGAGTTGAATATTGAGCTGATTTCATCGTAGGGCGCATGAAATAAAATTGATCAAGGCATAACTCTCCATGATGGAAGTTCCCTTCTGTGATTTTAAGAGAATTTTCAAAATCTTGTGGCGTCATTAAGAATTGATGTTCAATATATTGTGAAAAATTGGGTATGTATTTTTGAATGGTATTGATGATAATTTGTGAGATTTCATTTATTGCGTAATCATTCCAATCTTCATTTTTCAGTTTGTATGGAATATGTTGAACAGTTGCAGACATGACAGATTTTCCTTTTGGAGCAAGGTCCGGATTTGCAATTGAAGGAAATGCTAAAGTAAGATGGGGATTTTGTGAGTAATTTCCATATTTAATGTCATCGTGTGCTCTTTCAAGATAATTAATTGAGGGATTTATGGATAAAATTGCTTCCATTTCACTATCCTTAACATTAGGAATTTCAGGTAATTCATTAAGTGCAAAATGAATTCTTGCGCTACTTCCACGGTATTTAATATTATTAACTTGTCTTTTAAAATTAGGTGGAAGATATTTTGAACCAATTAATTTGTTGAATGTGTTATTTAGATCAATACTTGAGATAAAGTATTTTCCCTGATATTCCTTCCCCTCAGAATCTATTACGCTATTACATTTATTATTTTTACAATTTATTCTTTTTATTGCAGTATTTAATTTAATCGTCACACCATTTTTACTAGCATCATCAAGAATGGTTTTAATAAATGCATCATTTCCCCCTTCAATATTCAATGGACGGAAGATTTCTCCCTTTGAATAAATGATTTGATGAAGAAAATTAAGAACAGTGGCAGCCGAAAAGGGGCCTTGATTTAGATGCTTTACGCCTATTGCAGATAGATTTCCTCTTAAGAGTTTTGATTCAAACCATTCATCTAGTAGTTCCGGCATCATCATGGGAGCAGCTCTTAATAATTCTACTAAACCTCTACTTCCAAATTTTTTAAGAGGATAAAATAATTCTTTCAGTGCTAAAGCATCTTTAATGGTAATATTTTTAATTTTAGGAGGAATGCTAAAATAAAGCGGTTTAATGAATTCTGTTAGCATTTGTACATAATTTATG
>CAZQYT010000220.1:0-3121 GCA_964597475.1 uncultured bacterium
GTAGTATTAGGTTTAATAACTTTAATTATATTTAATATCTAGATTATTTATATCTTCAGATTGATGAATTTTATTTATTAATAATAGATGATAGTATCCTCTGATATCGATAATTTAATACTTAATTAATTCTATTTTTTTATACCAAACTAATATTTTCTCAGCATTTCCCAATTTGTTTTAATACTTTAGAAACTAATAATAAATATTCTATTACACAATTATTTGTCCCCAATACTAACATGCCATAATCCTAAACTATCAGCACGTTGTTGATAAAATTTGCCAATCCTTAAATAATTTGGGCTTGTATTTATAACCTGCTCAATAAATAATTCATCCCTAGTATTTGATACTTGATATCTTAGAATTTTATCCATTTTACTCTTACTATAAAACAGCATTGCATCTCCTCGAATTAATTTTATTTTCTCACCTGCAGAATTCTTGTAAAAGTGATAATGAAGCCTCGCATTATTTTGATCTATAATCTCCATACCAAATTGTGCAGGTACCCACAATAAATGATTAGGTTTTTGATCTTTTGCAATAATATCTACTCGTGATAATATTTGTCTATACTCTTTCCCTAAATTCATATTTTCCAAAAAAAGAAAAGTGGGTGAAATATGGGTAAATACCAAACTTATAAGTATACAAATCATAGAAAAGTATTTAAAACTCTTATCTAAATTAATATTATATGGTTTATTAGAAATAGGATTTGAAATAATACTGACTAAAATAACAAAAAGATAATGAAAATAATAGCTCCTACCAAAGTTAGCTATTACTAAAATTCCAATCGCAAGTATGATAATATTTTGCAAATAATTTCTTTTCATAGTTAGAAAAATTACAGGAATAATTCCAATTGAATAAGTTATATACTTAGTGAATCCCATTAACCAAAAGGAATGGTCATCAGAGGGGCCTCTTGATTTTATAAATAATGCAACATAGCTTTGTATTTCTCCCCAGGTAATCAATATACTAGAAAAAAATCCAAAAAGAAGAAGTAATAACCCTGTTATAAAAAATTTATTATAGCCAATAAGCCGTGAAATAATAATGAGGACAGTAACCACACCTCCCATAGGATGAATAAACACAACTATCGAAGCAAATAAGGCTATAAGAAATAAGGTAGATAATGAACTTTTATAATTATCATAATTAAAAAGTAAAATGATTACTAAAATGAGAGGAATAATATAATTTTCAGAACGCATTCCGTAGGCATAGCTACTGGACAAATAGCCTAAACTAACCATACTAAATATCTGTAAGCCCTGATTTTGTTTATTGAAAATAGAATAAAATAAGAAAATTGTGACTGCGTTGGAAAGGAAACTTATTCCAATAAAGGTATAGGTGCTGGTTGGAAAAATAACATAGAAAGGATATAACAGTATTTCTAAAACATGTGTTCTAAATATATTTCCATAAAAGCTGTGAGCAAAATTACTATAATGAAAATCTCCATTCATTAATGAAAATAAATGACTCAGTGTCCACGGACCATCTGAAGGTACAAAAGGAAAATTAATGAATAATAAAAGTTTCCAAAAAAATAATCCCAAAATAAAGCCAAATATATTATTTTTTGATGTCATTAATTGAATTTTTCTAAAAAGAATTGGTCAAATATTATTTGGAGGGAAGAGTTATATATAATAAAAGGTGATCAAAATTTGATTGTAGTACTTATTACATTTTCAATAACATTTTCGATACCAAAATAAAAAGGGAGACGTACAATTCTCTTCGCCACAGATTCGGTGACAGGACAATCAAATTTACCAAATTGTCTACCCATATCTGAGCTATGTAATGGTATATAATGAAAAATTGCTGATATACCTTTTTGCTGAATATAAGAGAGAAATCCGTTACGAATTTCTTCCGTTTCAAAAAGAAGATAAAACATGTGATAAGTTTGTTCACAATGCTTTGAGATATATGGCAACCGAACATTATTTTCTTCTGCCCAGTTTTTCAGGCCATTATAATATGTTTCCCAAATCATTTTTCGCTTTTCCTGAATGTTTTCCCTCTTTTCAAGTTGAGCAAATAGAAATGCCGAAAGGATATCTGATGGGAGATATGATGAGCCAATATCCACCCAAGTATATTTATCTACCTGCCCACGGAAAAACTTACTTCGATCGGTGCCCTTCTCACGGACGATCTCAGCTCGTTCAATATAATTCTCATCATTGATCAACAAGGCACCTCCCTCGCCACAGGAAAAATTTTTCGTTTCATGAAAACTCTGGGTTGCAAAAGTTCCAAAAGTACCTAAATATATGTCTTTATATTTTCCAAACAAACCGTGGGCATTATCCTCTATCACAGGAATATCATATTTATTAGCAATATTCATAATGATATCCATTTCACAGCCCACACCTGCATAGTGAACCGGGATTATTGCCTTTGTTTTTTTCGTAATCAATCCTTCCAATAGATTTTCATCCATATTCAGCGTATCGGGACGAATATCTATAAAAATGGGATTTGCGCCATGAATTACAAAAGCATTAACTGTGGAAACAAAGGTGAAAGAAGGTACAATCACTTCATCACCGGGTTTTATATCCAGCAGAATGGCAGTCATTTCCAGAGCATGGGTACAGGATGTGGTTAGCAGCGTCTTATTGACATCCAGTTCTTTTTCTAATAGGGAATTACATTTTCGGGTGAATTTACCATCACCTGATATATGGGAATTTGTAATGGCCTCTTTTATATATTCAAGTTCATTGCCTTGAACGTCAACCCGATTGAATGGAATATGTATGTTTTCCATTATTTCTTTTTACTCGCTAATAATAGTAGGGAACCTCCAAACGGGAATTTTATCCCAATTTTTATCAACCCTAATTCAAAGGACATAATCATTTCTAATAAGCTGTTTAGCCAATCTGGAATTCGGAATTCATACATAGGATCATAGTTTTTACCACTAGCACGCAAACGGTTGAGCCACATAATAGGGACTAACAAACTAACAAAGGAGGTCACATATTTCACCGTGAGTCCAGATTGCGTTACCTTGCCAACCAGCTCAGAACGGGTATAACGGCGCATGTGACAGGCATGCTCATCCACCACAGAC
>CAZQYT010000221.1:0-3118 GCA_964597475.1 uncultured bacterium
AAAAAGGATAAAAAAACAAGAATGGAATATGGTGATAGAGTAATGACTCATGCCATGCTATTAACTGCTGTAGACATTGAAAAAGATAAGTCTCTAAAATGGAGAGTTGAAAATAGTTGGGGAGAAAAAAGTGGTAATAAAGGATATTTTCTAATGACAGATAAATGGTTTGATGAGTATACGTACGAAGTTGTAATAGATAAAAAATATTTATCTAAAAAAATATTGGATGTGTTTAATAAAGAGCCTGTAGCTTTAAATCCATGGGATCCCATGGGCTCATTGGCAAAATAAATGAATTATTCTATTTTTGTAATAAATCTGGGGATTTAGGAATTTCAATATTTTCTTTTGGTATTTCACCCCAATAAGTTTCCTGAGTATTTAACATATAGGTGACATTTTGATCAGTTAAATATACATTGGGATCATTCCCAATGCGAACATATGAACGTGAATAATCTGTATTTGATCTGCCAAATACATAATAAGCAATGGTTTCATTTTTTAAATTAATCAATGCTAAATGAGTACCTAATGAATCTGAAATTGAAAATTTATCATATTTTTCAGGATTTTCAGAGATTAATGTTTCTTTATTAACTGTTAATACATTATCAAAAAAACTATCTAAGGATCTTTCTTTAATTATCAAAGTATCATTACCTAAAATTTCCCATGTTGTGTCAACTTTAATTAATTCTATGGCTTCATTGTTTTTTTGTATTAATATTTTTTGAATATCATTTATATTTTTTTCAAATATTTGATTTGATTGACTAATAAATGCACTTTGTTTATTATTATTTATAATTAATATAATGATAAGTAAACCAAATACGATGGAAGCTATTTTTAAATTATTAGTCATATATTTCTCTTAATAATTTTGACCTATTATTTTCATGTCGTAAACGTATAAACCCAAAGAATATTATTAGAAAAGATGGCAATATAATGTTAATCCATTTCCATGTTGATTTTTGAGAATCTTCTAATTCAATTAATGGTCTATTAGTAATTTCACGACTTCTAAGAGAAATTAATTCGCGATCTCCAAGAAGATAGTCAACGGCATTCATTAAAAAAATATGATTTTCTGTAGCAGCGCCACCACCTTCATCAGATAAAAATTTTGAATCGGAAATTAGTATGATGTTGCTAATTGTTTCATTATTATTTATTTCAACAATTGCGCCCAATGTTTTCCCCTTTTCATTTAATTGTGAAAATGAGGGATTTGCATTGGGATCAGGATTTAAATTAAAAAATTCTTGCATGGTTGTAGATTGATTAGAACTTGTGAATAAAGTAAAAATTTCATAAGGGCTATCAATTATTGTTATTTCACTTGGGAACATTAATCTTAGTCCTTCTAAATCACTTACCATGATTATTTCATCATTAAAATTAGTTTGTTTGATAATGGGTAGGAATGGATAGTCCATTGGAACAGGAATGCGAAGAAAACCTAAATTTTGCTGAACATTGACTTTTCCACAATTTAAATCTAAGACAAGATTTTTTTCAATGTTCAGTCCATAAGAATTTAGCCAATCGAAAATATTTGATTCAATAGGGGTTGCTTGTTGTGTTGACAGATCTGTTTTTATTCTATTTTGACCTATTAGTAAACTTCCTCCATTATTAATGAAATCATCTAAATTATTTTTTTCATTTAATGTGATTGAATCTTCAACTCCATTTAATATTATTAATGAAATTTGTTCAGAAATCTGTTCATCAAGATTAATGTTTCTTAGAGTGTAGCGCTGATTTAAAATTTGATTAATTGATTCGTTTGGAATATTGATTTGAGAAGAAGTATTGGCAATTGCTATTGTTACATTGTTTGTATTGACAAGCATTTTTATTTTTGTTGTTATTTCATATTCTAATCCAGTTGTTGTTTGAATGAGTGGTATGGATTCTCTTTTATCTTCGTATAAAAATACCATTCCCATATATACACGTTTAACTGCAATATTATCATTTTCAATGACTTGTAATTGGACAGGTTGTATGCCTGATTTTTGTGCATCTTCTTGCATTTTTTCATCATCATCTGTATTATAAAATTCAAAATGAATTTTACCTTTAGAATATGCAGCATATTCTTCCAACATATCTTGTAAATACCGGCGATTATTACCATATTCACCAGGCAAATTATCTGAAAAATATATTTTCATTGTAAGTCTGTCATCAATTTTTTCTACAACAGATTTACTAGATTTAGATAAGCTGTACATTTTATTGTCAGTTAAATCCCATCTATGAAACATATTTCTAGATACAATATTCAAAATAATTAAAATTGCACTTATTAGAGAAAGATAAATGATAAATGTTTTTTTATTATTAGCAATCATATTTATTTCCACTTCCTTATTTCTAATACACGAATGGTAATAAATAGAAAAAATCCTATCAGAGAACTAAAATAAATTAAATTTCTCGTGTCAATAACTCCTCTGGAAATATTAGACAAATGATAATCTACACTTAAATATTGAATCAAGCCTGTTAAAGATGTTGGTATAAAAACTAACATTTTATCCATTAAGAAAAATATTATTACAATGAAAATAGCAATAATAAATGCTATAACTTGATTGTCAGTGACACTGCTTGCAAATGTACCTATTGAACAATATAATCCGCCAACCAAAGCGAGACCTAAATATCCTGTAAAAACAGCGCCATAATCTATATTTGTGCCAACTTGAATAAGCGTAATGAATTGAATGAATGTGATTATTAGTCCAGCTAAAACTAAGCTAAAAGCAGATAAAAATTTTCCAATTACAAAATCAATGTCCTTTAAAGGGAGCGTGGCCATGACTTCCATAGTACCAATATTTTTTTCTCGTGCAATTAAACTCATGGTTATTGCTGGAATAAAGAAAAGATACACTAAAGGTACAATGCTAAATAATGATCTCATGTCAGATTGATTAAATAGAAAAAAAGTACGAGTAAAAAAATATCCAGTAATTATTGCAAAAATTACAAGAAAAATATATGCCATTGGGCTATTGAAATATGCTTTCATTTCCTTATGATAAATGGCTTTTATGTTACGCATTTTTTGTTTCCTCTGTTGTTAAATTGCGGA
>CAZQYT010000222.1:0-3110 GCA_964597475.1 uncultured bacterium
GTATAGAGTCAATCATATCCATAGAAGTTGCCCAAGAAGATTTTAACTGACCTACAATTAAACAAAGAAAAATATATGCTATAAGACCGTTGAATGTAAACCCTCTAATCTCTGTAATACTTTGTGTGTAAAAAACTTGTTTCCATATAAGATATTCAATAATCAATCCCGAGAATATTGCAAATGTACCTACAATAGCATTTGCCTTATATTCTAACGTCTGTATCCATGTCATACGAATAACAGAAGTATATTTTACAAACCAGGATTTCATTCTAAAAACTTATTTGGTTCTACAAAAAAAGCTCGCATAGTATCTTCTACAGGTAAATCTTCTAACGTAATAGATGCAGGTATATCAATTTTAAATAATTCAGATACTAATAGTGTTAATTCATTTGCAGGTAATTCTGCATGAATAAAATTATCTCTTTGCTCAAAAAAATATTCTGAAGATAATTTTTTCATTATTACTTCTTCTGGCATTTTAGAAAATTCAAATAATAATTTTCTTTTAGGGTTGACTCTATTTACTAAAGATTCAAAATTCCCATCATATAAAGAAATACCTTTATGGATTACAAGCACTCGCTTACAAAGTGCCTCAATATCATGCATATAATGACTAGTAAGAAGAAATGTTGTCTTATATTCTTTATTATAATGCTGTACAAATTCTCTGATCTTTGATTGAGCGATGACATCTAATCCAATTGTAGGCTCATCAAGAAAAACTATTTTTGGTTTATGTAAAAGCGCAGCAATAATTTCCATTTTCATTCTTTCACCTAAAGAAAGACGACGAACTTGTACATTTAACTTTTCTTCTACATCTAATAATTCTACCAATTCATGCAGTGTTTGTTTATATTGTTTTTCAGGAATTTCATATATTTTCTTATTTAAAAGAAAAGATTCAGAAGCGGGGATATCCCACCAAAGCTGATTTTTTTGACCCATAACAATAGAAATTTGTTTTAAAAAATCATTCTTACGCTTCCATGGTATAAACCCATTAATATCGATATCTCCACTACTGGGATGCAAAAGACCTACTAACAGTTTTATAAGTGTAGTTTTTCCTGCACCATTTTCACCAAGAATACCTAGGATCTCTCCATCTTCAATATCAATAGATATATCTTTAAGTGCATGAAAATTTTCATATTTACGGTTAAAAAAAGATTTGACAGCTCCTCTTAATCCTGCCTCTCTTTTAAAGAGACGAAAATGTTTGGAAAGTTTTTTTACCTGAATCGGCATCGATGAAATTAAAGTTTGTTAATCTTTAGTTTTATTGAATATTTATAGTTGTACAATTTTCAACTGTAGCATTTAATCGCCCTGCAACAGGATCAGAAAAAACAAGATCAGATAGGCATGCAGCATCTATACTGCCCTCTACTTCTAATACTAAGAGGATACCACTACCTGCTGCCATGGTTGCTCCTGTCATACTAAATCCCATAATAGTAGTAACACCATTATTAATTCCACCCTTTGCAACTGAAAAACCAGCGTCTTGCGCAGCGCCACTATTACTATCAATAGATTGAATAGTAACTCCACTTATACCAAATTGGAAACCAGCTATTATAGAACTACTTATATAATTTATATTTAAAGTTTCAGAATTTTGATCTGAGCAGATTGAACCCTCACAAATTTGACTACCATCACTGCACCACGTTCCATAATCACAAACATCCATTGACCCATAATTACAGGCATATTCATTAGTACATCCAACTGTATCCCCTGAATCATTCGTATCTCCTGAATCATTATTTGTAGGTGTTTCACATCCACCTAATAAAAAAAATATTACTAATGAAGCCAATCGATTTTTTTGATCAGATTTATTAAAAATACAACAATACATAATTGTTATGCAGATTTACGTAATAATTTGTAGGTAGGTTTACTTTTTTTCTTAATTACATCATCTGTTATAATACAAGTATCAATATTATTTAGAGAAGGCACCTCATACATAATCTCAAGCATAATATTTTCCATTATAGAACGCAAACCTCTAGCTCCAGTTTTTCTATCTCTAGATTGTTTTACAATCTCAGAGAGTGCTTGTGGAGTAAAGTCTAAATGTATGTTTTCTAATTGAAATAAACGTTGATATTGTTTTACAAGTGCATTTTTAGGGTTAGATAAGATAGAAAGCATAGCTTCATCCGTAAGTTCTTCTAAAGGAGCTATTATAGGTAACCTTCCAATTAATTCTGGGATAAAACCATATTTCATAAGATCCTCAGGTTGAGCTTTAGAAAAAAGATGACTATCATCAAACTTAGTTTTAATATCACGCACAAATCCAATACTACCACCAGAAATACGTTTTTCAATAATTTCTTCTAATCCTTGGAATGCTCCACCACAAATAAATAAAATATTTGATGTGTCTATTGTTACTAGAGGTTGTTCGGGATGTTTTCTCCCTCCTTTAGGAGGAATATTTGCTTTTGTACCTTCTAACATTTTTAATAATGCCTGTTGGACACCTTCCCCTGATACGTCACGTGTTATAGAAGGATTTCCAGATTTACGAGAAATTTTATCCATTTCATCAATATAGATAATCCCCATTTCTGCACGATCTACATCATATTCTGCAGATTGAAATAAACGTACTAAAATGTTTTCCACATCTTCACCTACATAGCCAGCTTCCGTAAGGACAGTAGCATCAGCTATTGCAAAAGGTACATTTAATAATTTTGCTAAAGTTTTCGCAATTAATGTCTTCCCTGTTCCTGTTGGACCCACAAAAAGAACATTACTCTTTTCAATTTCTACTTCTGAAGTATCATGTTTTGTTGTAATGCGTTTATAGTGATTATATACAGCAACTGCTACTGTTTTTTTTGCTAAATCTTGTCCAATAATATATCCATCAAGAAAATTTTTTATTTCCTTTGGCTTTTGAAGACTAAAAGTTAATCCATATATATCTTTATAATTTTTTTCCTTTATTATATCACTAGCATGCGCAACACAACTATCACATATATATGCACCATCTCCTTCAACAAGAAAATCAACTTCCTTTTCTTCCGTACTACAGAATGAACAAACTAAAGATTTATCTAATATAT
>CAZQYT010000223.1:0-1053 GCA_964597475.1 uncultured bacterium
CCAAGAAACCCCACCAGCTGAATCAACACATATCCAATCTTCATGGCCTTCTAAAGCATTTTCACAGCTGTTGCTAAATACGCCTGGGATATAAGCATCCATGAAAGTACAATCTACACATCCACCAGCAAAAGAAAACACTTCATTTTTAAGTTCTTCATCACAATCTGACATACATCCTTCTGGATCAGCCCATGTTGCAATATAATGACACATTTGCGTTTCATTCCATTCAGCCTCATCATCCATTCCAAAAATTAGAGACATACTTGCACAATCATCCAAGCATATTGGAGGCCCTTCATCATCAAAATGGCCACAGTCATCCCAATCGAAATCAGAGTCTTCCATGCATTGCTCAAATCCTACTTTGTAATCACCAGAACCATCTGAGACACCAAAACAATTATTTATTTGTCCGTCCTCTAGATCTGCAATAATTTCTTCACAGGCATAATCGAAAAATACTATACCATCAGCACAATTATCATTAGGTTCGCAATCATCTAAGCAGCCACTTTCTTCCCATCCTGCCATGTAATTGCAGGCATCTTGAATGCATGTGGCAGAAGGATCAGTTCCTCCAAATGACGTACATGTGCCATTTATTTCTTCAAAACCTGAGCAATTTTTCATGCAACTATCATCAATCACCCATTCACCTCCTCCACCATCATCACCGCCAGAGTTACCAAAAGGGATTTCATAACATGTCCCTGTCATCATACAGCCCTGGCAATGGTAAATTCCGTCATAAATGAAAGGGTCAGTGCAAGGATTATTTGAACATTCTGAAAGACAGCCATTATTATAATCCCAAGCATCTATTATTTCACAAATTGGTCCTAAAGTAGTAGCTTCAAATAAACTATTAAGATCTGTGCCATGCTGTTCACTGCATTCATAAAGACAATCCAAACTACCTTCATAGCCATCAGGGCAAACATCAGTACCATACCAATAAGGAGGATCATCTGCATCATAGTCGTCATCATGGTGGTCACTATAGCACATGTAATCATGTTCATCCCAATGACAACCATTATCTTGAGT
>CAZQYT010000223.1:1063-3098 GCA_964597475.1 uncultured bacterium
AATAATCATGGTCATCTTTTCCATCATCATCATCAAGCCATCTTAACCATTCATCACATGTGTTCATTGCTCCTGTGGGATCTTCCGCTAGGCATCCAGTACAGGCATATGAAAATGATGCCAAATCAAAGAGAATTTCTTCGTTGCAATTTGAAGGGCAAGTTGACATTTGATTTCCAGTTATCCATTCACAGAAACCTATTGGATCTTCAGGGCTTATGTTTTCAATGCCTTCACACCCAGATAGACAAGATGGCCAATCATTTTCTTTACAATAATTATCATCATTCACATAACAGCCTTCTGTATTAGAGCAATCTGTCGTTGCCCCGTTATCATCATTTAATTGTTCACAATCCATGTAATATTCATGACATTCTTGACTATGATCATCCCAATTGCAGCTCCCTTGATCATTACATTCGCTTTGAGAATAGCCATGGCAATCATCGCTTTCATTACATGCTTGGTCATGGTCATTCCAATAACAATGATTTTGACTATCGCAATCAGTGCCATTAGTATAATCTTTGCAATCGTCATCTTTTCCAAGCCAGCCTTCACAAGAGTCTGCATCACCGCCACTTGCATCACCCAAACATCCCTCACACATATAATCATAAAAACTTATCATTCCAATTTCTTCAGGACTACAGTCTGAATTGCAAGTAGCATCGTTTTGATCTATGCCACTATAAGTTCCATCTTCCCAAATATCTGTTATGTGCGTACATATTTCCGTCATGCCATTCATTGGGGAGCCATCATCATTAAGATAATGGAAAATAGTGTATCCATTGCCATCATGGCAATCATCTAAGCATGCTGGAGGCCCTTCATCATCATCCTTATCCTTATCTTCATCATCATCAAATAGCATTTCACATGTATTGTCATATGCCGAACTTAAACAATAATCACAGGCACTCTCCATTTCTCTCATCTCATCATCCACACAACCACTAAAACAAGAATCACCTTCAGTTATCCAATGACAGAATGCTGTAGCACCATCGGCAAATGGGTCTGTACTTGCATCTGTGAAACAACTTGCTGCACAACTAGGGAACATTTCTTCATCATTTGAGCTAGCTTGATCGCACATGTCATAGCATCCATCATGACATTCATCAGATCCATCAGCGCAATCCATGACGCCATCACATGTTTTTTTGTTAGAGCCCTCATGAGGTATGCATGCAGAGCCATCATGGCATTTAAATTCATCATCATTACATTCAATTCCCGGATCTAAAAAATAACAATCATTACCACTAGCCATGCCATTACCATTAGCCATGTATGCATTAAGATATTCATCAATTGCAGTAGTTACAGTGGCACATTCATTGTTGGTTGGTTTAAAAGTAGTTTTAGGTCCCCACCAATCAATTGCAGATACACTTCCTTCACCTATTTTTTCATTAATTTTTAACTCCATTTGGTAGGCTCCGCATTCAGGCTGATTATAGCCGGGGTTGCATCCATTTGCAACATCGGGAGTACCATACTCTGAAATTCCAAAGAAACCTCTATTTGCATCTTGATTCCATAAACAAAAAGTTGGTGTAGTTGTGTCATCTGGGTTACCATCATGCCCACCTAAACCATGAAGGCCAAATGCTGCCGTGAAATTTTCCCACCAAGGATCATCGCATTGTAAGCCTTCGGGGCCCATTAATCTATTATCTTCATCTGGATTACAAACAACGCCATCAGGGATAGTCTCTTCACAATAGCTGCAGATTTCAAGCCATATTTTAAATTCATCATCGCAGTCACTTGTGCATGATGTTGCATGTGTAGTGTCTAAATCATACCAATCACACAAAGTCTCAAAACTATCTATGTTTTCAACTCCTTGACAATTTGCCATGCATTCTGGCATGCCACCATCTTCATCATGACATAAACCATCTTCCCAATAGCAAGCATGGTCATTTTCATTGCCATGATTCCAGCAGTCGCTCTCTTGAGAATACATGGCGCATTCACAATCATCACACCAATCAGAACAGTAACCATTACCCCAGCC
>CAZQYT010000224.1:0-3094 GCA_964597475.1 uncultured bacterium
CTTTTGAAGATAATTTGATAAGAGGGGGAAAGATTTCTTACGGTCTTTCTTCTTATGGGTACGATATTAGAGTGGCTAATGAATATAAAATTTTTACTAATGTGAATAATAGCATGGTGGATCCTAAAAATTTCGATGAAAATTCATTTGTTGATTTTAAAGGTGATATTTGTATTGTTCCTCCAAACAGCTTTGCACTTGCAAGAAGCATAGAATATTTTAGGATCCCTAGAGATGTTTTGACGATTTGTGTGGGAAAGTCAACTTATGCAAGATGTGGTATCATAGTTAATGTGACTCCATTTGAGCCTGAATGGGAAGGTTTTGTAACTCTTGAGATATCTAACACTACTCCGTTGCCTGCAAAAATATATTCAAATGAAGGGCTTTGTCAGGTTCTATTTTTTCAGTCTGATGAGGCTTGCTTAACTACATATAAAGATAAACTTGGCAAATATCAAAAACAAACTGGTATTACATTGCCAAGGATGAAAGAAAGCGTTAAATGAAAATTACAGTTACTAAAGATGCCGGATATTGTTTTGGTGTACGTGATGCTGTTAATATGGCATATGATGCTACTGATAAATATGGATCAGTTTATATGCTTGGAGCAATTGTTCATAATGAGAAAGTTGTAGCTGATTTAGAAAAAAATGGAGCTAAAATTGTTGATTCATTAGATGATGTTCCTAAGGATAGTCCTATATTGTTTCGAGCTCATGGTACTGTGGATGAGTTATGGGGTGATGCTAAGAAAAAAGGAATGAACATTGTAGATGCTACATGTCCACTAGTATATGAAATACATCATGAGGTAAAAAAAATTGCTGCAGATGGAAGAAAGATTGTTATAATTGGCGACCATGGCCATGATGAAGTAATTGCCATTGCTAATCAAGTTGATAATCCTATAATTGTTTCAACAAAAGATGAGGCAGAAGCTTTAAGGAAAATAAGAAGAGCAGGCGTAGTAACTCAGTCAACTCAAGATTTTGATAATGTTAAAGAAATAATTAATGTATTGATGTTAAAAGTTTTTGATTTACATTTTATAAATACAATATGTTACCCTACAAAAAGAAACCATGAACAGATTAAGGATATAGCTCAACATAATGATTTGATGATAATTATTGGTTCATTTACAAGCGCTAATTCAAAAAGATTAACTTATTTGTCTACAGAGATAAATAAAAATACACATCAAGTAACCAGCGCAGATGATTTGGAGACAATTTGGTTTAAAGGGAAAAAGAACATTGGAATATCTGCTGGTGCATCAACGCCAGATTATCTGATTAAAGAAGTTGAAGATAAAATTAAAATAATATATAAGGATGAATTATGGAAAAGGGAACCTTTGAAGTAAAAGTTAGTTTAGCAGAAATGTTAAAAGGTGGAGTCATAATGGATGTTACGACTCCAGAGCAAGCTAAAATTGCTGAGGATGCTGGGGCTGTTGCAGTAATGGCTTTAGAGAGAATACCTGCAGATATAAGGGCGGATGGGGGGATAGCTAGAATGTCAAGTCCTAAAATGATAATGGAAATACAAGAAAAAGTCAATATACCTGTGATGGCAAAATGTAGAATAGGGCATTTTGCTGAAGCTCAAATTTTAGAATCATTAAAGGTAGACTTTATAGATGAAAGTGAAGTTTTAACGCCGGCAGATGATGCGAATCATATTTATAAAAATAAATTCAAAGTTCCATTTGTTTGTGGCGCTAGAAATTTAGGTGAAGCGCTCAGGCGGATTGGCGAGGGTGCTGCAATGATACGTACAAAAGGAGAAGCTGGGTCTGGTAATATTGTTGAGGCTGTACGACATATGAGAGATATTGTGAGTGATATAAAAAAACTTACAACTGCCAATGATGATGAATTGATGTCAATTTCACGTAATATGTCTGCTCCTTATTCGCTTGTAAAGCAGGTTGCTAAAATTGGCCGTCTTCCTGTTCCAAATTTTTCAGCTGGCGGGATTGCAACGCCTGCTGATGTTTCCCTGGTAATGCAATTAGGTGCTGAAGCAGTTTTTGTAGGTTCTGGAATTTTTAAATCTGAAGATCCTTCTGTACGTGCAAAGGCAATTGTTGAAGCTGCTACATATTATGAGGATGGTAATAAATTGGCTAAAATTTCACATGAATTGAAATCTGCCATGAAAGGACTGGATATTTCAGAAATACCAGACGATCAAATGATGCAGGAGCGTGGCTGGTAGTGAGAATTGGTATTCTTGCATTACAAGGTAATTATGCTCAGCATAAAATAGTTTTAGATAAATTGTCTATTTCTAACGAATTAATAATCTATCCTGAACAAATGAGTGACTTGTCAGGGTTGATAATCCCTGGAGGTGAATCATCTGTTATGTCTAAGCATATTGAGAATAATGACTTTAGAAATAAAATTATTGAATTTTCAGATGATAGACCCATATTTGGCACATGTGCCGGAATGATTCTTCTTTCTTCTTCAAAAAAAACTAACAATGTTGATCCATTAAATATAATGGATTTTAGCATAGATAGAAATGCCTGGGGAAGGCAAATTGATTCTTTTTCAACAAAAATAAATATAGATTCTGAGATAGCGAGCTCATTTGAGGGTTATTTTATTAGATCGCCAAAAGTCAAATACACGGGCGTTGACATTAATGTATTGGCAACATACGATAAAGAACCTATAATGTTAACTGATGGCAAGCATTTAGTATCATCATTTCATCCTGAAATAGGTGGAGATGATAGTATACATAAATTTTTTATAAACAATTTACATGGCTAAGAAAAAAATATTAGAACAAATCAATTCACCTGAAGATTTAAAAAAAATTAATATTGATCTTTTGCCTCAATTATCAATAGAAATTAAAGATTACATTAGTTCAGTAGTTGAAGAAGTGGGAGGCCATTATTCATCACCTTTAGGTGTTATAGATTTAACAATTGCTTTGCATTATGCATATAATTCTCCATGTGATAAAATTATTTGGGATGTTGGGCATCAAGCTTACGCTCATAAAATTCTTACCGGGAGAAGAGATGAATTTAAAACCCTGAGAATAAAAAATGGTATTAGCGGTT
>CAZQYT010000225.1:0-3083 GCA_964597475.1 uncultured bacterium
ATATCAAGACCAAACATAAGACTATCCTTGATATCGGCTGTGGTGTTGGAGAGTTTGCGAAACAATTAAGCTATCAGAATAGCATTGAATACTTAGGTTTTGATTTTAGTGAAAATGCTATAAAAAAAGCTAAGGAAAAAGTCCCTGATTTTTCTAATAAGTTCTTTGTTGGCAATGCATATAATTTAGATGATATTAGCTATGATTATAATATTGCTATTGCAGTTGAAGTATTAGAACATTTAGATGATATTCAAATAATAAAACAACTTCCATCAAATTCATATTTTATTGCTACGCTTCCAAATTTTTGGGCTAATAATAATGCACACTTAAGAGTCTATAAAAATATTTTTAGTATATATATTAGATTTTTCAGATATTTGAAAATCTTAAATTGGAAAAAACATCGATTAACTAAAGATTCTTTTATCAATGTTGTTTTATTTAAAGTAAAATAATCTTTAGAATTATTATAATAAATAAAGTTTAGATTAAAGTAAAAAAATGAAAAAAATAATAGCGATAATTCCTGCTAGAGGTGGTAGCAAGGAAATTCACCAGAAAAATATTGTTGAATTTCCACCAATCAACTCCACTTGATTTCAACTTCCAACCCACCTTCAATGGTGCTAATCTATCAATGACTTATTCATTTAAATGAAGAAACTTCTATTATTAGCAATATTGGTAATTGTTGGTGCATTATATGCCAATGAAGATACTCCTAATACTTCAAAACCTGATATTTTAAATAAAAATAAATCTATTGGGATTGGTATTTTCACTAATAAATCACCAAATATTCTTCAATACACATACAATTTTAAAATAAGTGAAAAGTTTTCTTTTTATCCATTAATTGGTCTTCCATTATATCCTTTTGGATTTGGTTTGTCTTGGAAACAAAATTACAATCAAAATGGAATGGTACTTGATATATCAGCTGGGTTTGGTAGCCTGCAAGATAAAGTAAATACTTGGTATGATTTTTCTTTACTCTATCAATGGCAAAAAGGTAATTCCTCATTATTTACTTCATTAGGTATAAAATTTCATATAGCAGTAAGATATTTGCACGAATATATAGAATGTGATGATGAAGATGAGGTAAATGGCTGTGGAGAGATAATTAGTGGAAAGAAAGAAGTTCCCAAAACATATATTTCACCGATTATATTACCAGTCATATCAATTGAAAAAAGATTTTAACCCCTATGATTCGCAGGTTAATTATATTATTGCTTGTTGTTGGGTGTGATAGAAAATAAATGGATAAATATGGTATAATACTAGTTTTTATATTCATGGTATTTGTTGGATGGCAAATATTCAATAGTAGAAAATTTAAACCTACCTGGATTAACAAAGTAGGTGGTTTATTTTGGATTATACTTGGTGTTAGTGGTAGTGTTATAATGGTAATTAAATTGCTTAAATGGTAACAAAAAGATGGAAACATTATATTCTGATGTTACTAAATTATATGGTCAGAATTACTCTAAATAGAGAAGGATTTACATCAATGCCGAGATGGTGGAATTGGTAGACACAAGGGACTTAAAATCCCTCGGTATTTAATACTGTGCGAGTTCAAGTCTCGCTCTCGGCACTACCAAGAAACCATCGAAACCTCGGTGGTTTTTTATTCCCCCACTACCTCTTCAATCATAGTCAAATAAAGTCAAATAATCTTGAATGAGGGATACCATTTTGAGGGATACCGCACTGATCCTGATTCCGAAATAACAAACTGACGAGTTGCCGTATGACCATATGTATGCCTGATGTAGGTATTGCTAAATTTTTTAAATGAAGATTTGTAAATTCCCATATGCTACTATATCAACAAAATGATCCAAGCTTAGAGTCACAATGGCGTGCTATAATTCTATTTGGGCTAAATACTGCATCATATAAATTTGCATTTGCACAATCACTTCTTGAATTATCATCTAAAGAAAAAACATTTATTACTCTTGAAGAATTAACTATCCCATATTCTAAACATCTTATTAAGCATATTAAAAAAAATGATAAACAAAATGCTTCACCTTCAAGTAAAATACTAGATCATTGCAGAAAATATATAAATGAAAAAATAAATAAAGATGAATTAATAAACGTTTTAGAAAAGGAAGCTTTTAGATATGTCATAGATGCTTTCCATATAGTTGATAAAGAATCTATTCCTATTAAATTTTATGATAAAAATTATTCAGGTAATAAAAAAGGGTTAGTCATAACAGATGAATTATTAAAGCTTAAAGAATCTATTCAATTTGATAATCTTGATGCTGAAATCGAAGCAAGATGGAATTTAGTTGAAACTGCTTGGAATTTAAATATTTCACCAAAATTATTAAATGTTGATTTCGATGAAGTAGGAAAACTATTTTATATTCAGGATAATCAAATGAGGCGAATTGATGTATCCTCTGCACGTAATTCATTGAATGGATATCAAAAAGGAAAATGTTTTTATTGTTTTAAGGATATTACAATTTTAAAGGGGAAGGATGACATCGCTCATATTGATCATTTTTTTCCACATAAAAATAAACTATACCATCAATCCAATATAAACGGTGTTTGGAATTTAGTTTTATCGTGCCAAGGATGTAACCGTTCAAAAAGTGCAAAAGTACCCAATAATCAATATCTAATTAGATTAAGTAAAAGAAATGAATTTTTTATTGATAGTCACCACCCACTTAGAGAAACACTAATAAATCAAACTGGGATTAATAAAGTAATTAGGGATAAATTCTTAAATGATCAAGATGGAATTGCTATTAATTTTAAAGAAAGGAAATTTGACAAATTGATGATTAATTGAATCAATAAAATGATGTAAAAAATTTATATTAGTAGTAAGAAAGGAAAGTTAGGATGGATTCTTATCAAAAACATATTCAGAAGCTGGAAAAACAATTTGGGAAGGATCATCCGTTGGTGAAGAAACGCAAAGTGCAATTGAAAGGTATGAATAAACAAAATCAAAATACATCAATATTTACTAATATAAACTCAAATAAAAAACTTTATTTATCAGAACATTTCTTTATTATTAAAGATGAGTT
>CAZQYT010000226.1:0-3073 GCA_964597475.1 uncultured bacterium
ATTACCAAATGAAAATACTTTAATTAATTGGGGAAATATTAATGGGATTGGATCAAGCATAATGGAAGTGGATTATAATCAAAATATTGTTCTTGAAATCCAATATAATAATTATAAAACATATAAAGTAAGAAAAAGCAATTGGCAGTTTGAGATTCCAATGTTTATAGGAGATTCAAATCTTGATAATAATATCAATGTTTTAGATATTATATATCAAGTCAATCATGTACTCAATAATGATAGTCCTAATAAGATATTTGATTTATATAAAATAGATATTAATAAAGATTCTTTTATTGATATTCTAGATATTGTAGAGCTTGTAAATATTATTCTTTAAAAATTAAATTTCAGCTAAATCTTCATGATCCTTTAATTGAAATTCTTTCTTTAAATACCAAGATAACAAATAAAATAATGGGGTGTCAAAAGCTGCAAAAAACACCTTAAATAAAAAACCATTCAAAAGTAGAATTGAAAATTTTTCCCAACCTATAACTCCAAATGAACATAATAAAAATAATACTGCAAAAGTATCTACAAATTGAGAAAAAATTGTAGATGCATTATTTCTAAGCCATAGATGTTTTCCCTTAGTGAGCTTTTTCCAAAAATGAAAAACTCTTATATCAATATATTGTGCAAATAAATATGCCATCATAGATGCAAATACTGCAACAGAGGATAGACCAAAAACTGAGCTGAAAACATCACTAGATACCGGAGACCATGGTGCCATTGGAACCATATCAGCTACAGTCACAACAATTAACATAAATAAAGATGCTATTAAACCCGCTGTAACTACTTGATTTGCTTTTTTTGCTCCATAAATTTCTGAAATAATATCAGTTACAAGAAATGTTATAGGATATGGTAGGAGACCAACAGATTTTTCAAACGTATAATTCCCAATAAAAGGTAACCAAATATCCAGTTGAAAAAATTTCTGAAAAATCAAATTACATGATACAAGAGAAGCAATGAAAATTCCTGCTAATATTAAATAAAGATTATTTGCTTTAGTATTACTGTTCATTTAATTTACTAGGGTATAATTATTTATATTACAATGATATAATGCATAATAATTTAGCATAATTAAGGATTCCATTGGGAAAAAAATACATAAAATTTTGGGGAGTTAGGGGCTCCCACCCAACTCCAGATGCAAATAAAATTGATTTTGGAGGTGACACATCCTGTGTTGAAATAAGGTTTCCTAATGATTTAATTATTTTAGATATGGGGTCAGGAATAAGAAACCTGGGAGACTATATTCTTCAAGATAATAATACTCCTAAAAATATACATATTTTTTTAAGTCATTATCATTGGGATCATATTGTGGGGTTTTTAAATTTCAAGCCTCTATTTGATTCATCTTTTTCATTTAAAATATATGGAGCAAACAAAATTACTAAAATAATTGAAGTTTCTAAAAAGCTTCTTGATTCTTCTTTATGGCCAGTATCTTTTGAAATGCTCAATGCAAAAGTTGAATTTATTGATATTGATTCAGATACTATAAAAATTGGTGATGATATAAACATAAACCATACAACTCATCCTCATCCAAATGGAGCAACTTCATACAAAATATCTAATAATGATTTTTCTATAGTTTATACTACAGATTGTGAACACACAAATAACATATTAAATAAAAATGTACTGGATATAGCTAAAAATGCAGATATTCTAATACATGATTCTCATTTTACAGTAGAAGATCTACCAAAATATGTTGGATGGGGGCATAGTTCATGGAAAAATGCTGTTGATATTGCAACGCAGAGCAATGTTGAAAAATTAATTCTTTTTCACTATAATCCAGAGTATTCAGATGAGAAAGTTCTTAAAATGGAATCAAATGCTCAAATTGATTTCGCTAATACAATAGCAGCAAAGCAAGGTTTGAAAATTAACTTTTAATTAATTTGTATGAATAAAAAAAATATTTATCTTGATAACGCTGCAACAACCCCAATTGATCCATTAGTAATAAAAAAAATGAATGAGGTTGATTCTGATTATTACGGGAATCCATCAAGCGTACATTTTTTTGGACAAAAATCACATAATTTGGTTGAACGCTGTAGAAAAGAAATTTCATTATATCTTGGGTGCAAATCATCAGAAATAATTTTTACATCTGGGGGGACTGAATCTAATAACATTGCATTAAAAGGAATATTAAAAAAAGGGGATCATTTTATAACTAGCTCATATGAACACCCCTCAATACTAAATGTGGCTAAAAAAATTGAAGAACAAGGAATTGAAATTAGTTATATAAAACCAAATGTAAATGGGATCATTAATCCAGAAGATATAAAAAACAAAATTAAAGATAATACAAAATTAATTTCTATAATGTATTTAAATAATGAAATAGGTTCCATAAATCCCATAAAAGAAATCAGTTCTATTTGTAAAAAAAATAAAATTTTATTTCATACAGACGCTGTTCAATTTGTAGGAAAAGGGAAATTTAATTTTAATGATTTAGGAATTGATGTTTTATCTATAGGAGCTCATAAATTTTATGGACCTAAGGGGATTGGGGCTCTTATAATAAAAAAAGGTGTGCAAATTAATGCTATAAATCAAGGTGGTGGACAAGAAAGCGGAATACGTGCTGGCACTGAGAGTCCAAGCCTTATTGCAGGCATGTCTGAATCATTAAAAATTGCTCATGAGAATTTAGATAAAAATCTTGAATATATAAAAAATTTGGATAGATTTTTTTTAAATGAATTAAATAATACAGATATAAATTATAAAATTAATGGAAGTCCTAGATTAAAAGGTTTTCTAAATATAACTTTTAAAGATTTAGACGGCCAAACATTACTTATGAATTTAGATTTAAATGGAATTGCTATATCATTTGGTTCTGCTTGCTCTTCTGGAACCTCAAAGCCTTCTAATGCATTATTAGAGATTGGAATGAATGAAAATGAGGCAAAGAATACAGTGAGGATATCTTTTGGAAAATTTAATACAGAAGAAGACATAAAATATTTAGTTAAGATATTACAAAAAATTGTTATACCAAAAACTAATA
>CAZQYT010000227.1:0-3032 GCA_964597475.1 uncultured bacterium
ACGAAATGGTGGTTTATCGTTTGATGAATGTGGTGTATGTGATGGTGACAACAGTTCTTGTTCTGATTGTGCTGGCGTTCCAAATGGTAATTCATCACTAGATGAATGTGGCGTATGTGATGGTAGCAATGATTGTCAAGCCATTACAGGCCTATCTGCCATTGGTGGTTTAAATGAAGTGATGTTGCAATGGGATTATAATCCAAACGTAGAATCTTTTGATATTTATAGAGATGGTTAACTTACTTGTAGCGTTCCTGGAACCATGCCATATTACTTGGATGATGGTACGTGTGGTGATGAATCAGGTTGGGGTCTTGGATTTGACATAGAGTATTGCTATACCGTGTCTGCAAGTGGTCCTTCTTCTGATGAAGCATGTGCTACAACTCTTCCACAGCTTCAAGCTTTCTTGGACTTGGATGTTAGTTTGGCAAATCATGCTGCTGCACAGGCTTACTCACCATTTGGTGATTTGACTGGTGATGGCGTGACAGATGCAGTCATCATGGTTAACATGGTAAACTTTTTTGCCGTTGATGGTTATCAGTTTAGTTTTAGCTTGGATCCAGATGTAGTGGATGTAGTTGGCGTGGTTGATGGTACATATGCCATGAGTGGTGGTGCTGCAGGCCTTGTAGCTCAACTTGGTGATGGCCTCGTACTTGGTGCTGACTTACAATTTACTGGCGGTACCGTTCCTCCAGGATATCCTGGTGATGGTGGTAACGAAGGTAATTTATTGGCCGTACTTGTATTATCTCCTCAGTATACGGGTGCTGCTAGTGATATTAGTGTAACCATTAGTGACTTTGTAGTTTCAGGTGTTAATCCATTTACAGGTGGTTCAGTTACATTGAATGCTTGTGATGCTGATTTAGATCCTTTTAACGGATGTTTTGACGTAGATTCATTTACAGCCTCTAGCATAAACTGTGCAGGTATCGTAGATGGGTATGAAGGTGTTTATGGCTCTTACATGGCAGATTGTGTTGGAACGTGTGTACCATCTTCTTATGAGAGTTGGGTAGGTGATGGCCTTTGTGATGATGGTGCATGGGGTTTGTCATTTGATTGTGAGGAATATAATTGCGATTTAGGTGATTGTGAAGATGACTGTGGTGTATGTAATGGTGATAATAGTTGTGAAGATGAGTGTGGCGTACCATTTGGTGACAATAGTTCTTGTGCTGGCTGTGATGGCGTAGCCAATAGTGGTTTAGTTGAAGACTATTGTGGCGTATGTGGTGGCGATAACGTTGCCAATGAATGTGAAGATGCTGGCTGTGCAGAAGGTGAATTTCAGTGCGGTAGTGGTGAATGTATCCCTGCTTCATGGGAATGTGACATTCTTTGGGAAGATTGTGCAGATGGCTCTGATGAAGCTAATTGCGAAGACTCAGCAGGTGGCGAATGTGTAAACGATGATTCTACTGGAGATTCTTATGGTGACACATGTTCTAGCTGGTATGATGCTAATGAATCTCCTGGGTCATATGGTTGCTCTGGTGGTTATGATACGGCTGATTTTAGTGCAGCTGAACAGTGTTGTGCTTGTCAAGATGGTGGTAGCGGTAGAGCCGCTAGTACAGATTCTCATGATGCTCCAAGCATTGAATCTTCAATTGAAAAATTTGCTAACTCTAAGCTTCATGACATTGCTCATCAACAATTTATCGATGAAGAAGCTGCGCGTAGAGCAGAGCTTTTAAGTTCTTCAGAAAGAGATGATGATTGTGGTGGTTCTGGTCCAGATGTTGGTTGTGATGGTGCGTGTTTTAGCGGCTTGTCAGATGATGCATGTGGCGTATGTGGTGGTGATGATAGCTCTTGTGCTGATTGTGCCGGCGTACCAAATGGTGATAATGTTTTAGATAATTGCGCAACATGTGATAATGATAGCTCCAATGACTGTGTACAAGATTGTTCTGGTGCATGGGGTGGTAGCTTAGAGAATGATGCCTGTGGCGTATGTGGTGGTGATGGCAGTGATGATCAAGGTTGTGGATGTTTCGAACCTGGTCCTTCAGGCTGTGACAACACGTGTGGCTCAGATTTAGTGGATGATGACTGTGGCGTATGTGGTGGTGATGGCAGTGATGATCAAGGTTGTGGATGTTTCGCAGATGCTCCTGACATATGTGGTGTATGTGATGGTGACGGAACAAGCTGTCTATATGATCCAGTGCAATCCATGGAACAGGCTGTATACTATTTTGATTCAGCATCCATTGATGGTTCTGAATTAACTGAAAATGATTGGATTGTTGCTAGAAATGGTGACGTTTTAGTTGGTGCTTCAGCATATGTTCCAACTAATGGTGGCGTCATTGAGGTTGTTGTGATGGGTGAAGAATTGATCGAGGTTGAAGGTTGGTCTTGTGATTCTGGTCCTGTTAATACATGCGGCATGATGCTTGCAGGTCAAACACCTCAGTTTTATCTTTTTGAAGCAGGTGTGGGTGAACATGTTGTTTCGTACACAGCATCTGATGGTACTTCATTACAAGACATTCCAGCATATGCTGGACTTGACATGAATACTGGTCTTAGTTTAGACGTAGATACTGATTGTCATGGTACGGTTGCTGGTGCTGCTGTAACTTCAGGTATTTGTACTGATTGTTGGGGTGGTACTTCTGGTCTTGCTGAAGACTACATGGATACGGATTCTGATGGCATTTGTAATGATGGTTCTGCAAATGGTGATGATGATAACTGTCCAGATACATCAAATAATGATCAGTGGAATTATGATGGCGATGAAGAAGGTGATGCCTGTGATTCTGATGATGATAACGATGGTGCTGCAGACGACAATGATACGGATGATAATAATGAGTTTGAGTGTCATGATAATGATTCTGATACATGTGATGAGTGTGCTACTGGAACTGAAGTAGGTACTGATTCTGATGGTTGGGATTATGATGGTGATGGTGCTTGTGATGCAGGTGATGGTGATGACGATGATGATGGTTCATTGGATGATGATGACTCAGATGATAATAATGAGTTTGAGTGTTCTGATG
>CAZQYT010000228.1:0-2967 GCA_964597475.1 uncultured bacterium
TGGGATTAGGAAAAGAAATAACTAATCATTAACATGTATATGATTGCTTCAATTCTGTTAATTTTTTGGTCTTTACTGGGCTCTTTCGATTCAACATTTTACCATGACAAAAAATATACTTTATATTTATATTCTGACAGCATTAAAGAACATTTATTTCATACCATTCGATCAATCTGTTACCCCATTATCATATTTTCATTATTCTATAAAAATTTTTTTGGCATATTATTTTGGATTGGAATCATTGCAATTATCATTGATACAATATTTTTTATTTTAGATGCATTTGAAGAAAAAAATAGTAGAAATAAATGGGGAGGTTTATCTCATGGAGAATCCATAATCCATTTATTTTCAAATACGTTTCATTATTGCGCCATCACCATTATGCTTGTATCTAAAACATATTTACCTCCATCAACTAATTATCCTCAATATTTATCATTAATTTCCATCATTTTGATTACAGGTGGCACAATCACTGCAATGCAACATATATGGAGACTTTTTAAATTCAAAACTAACACTTTATAAAAATAATAATCAATTCAATGCATAAAATAGGAATAAATAAAATGAAATCATTTAAATTATTTGGATTTTTTTTCATTATGGCACCATTATTTTCTTCACCTCAATATATTGATTATAACAATAAAATAATTGTTTTACATAATAATGGTACCTGGGAATATATAAATGAAAATGTAAATGAAATTGTCTATGTTAATAAAACTGGAAAAATGTATCATAAAAAAAATTGTCGACAATTAACTGCATTTAAAAAGCCACTAGATGTATATAAAGCTTCAATCATTTATTCACATTGTGAAACTTGCAACCCACCTAAACTAACCATGGAAAAAAATTCAACTTGTATTAAATGCAATAGAGAAAGAAAAAATACTAAAATAAAAAAATGTAGAAAATGTGGGTGGGAGTTCCCTAAATGATCAATCTTCTATCTAAATTTAAAAATCAGTTTTCAACAAAATTCAAACAATTAAGTCCTTTAAAAAAGATTGCACTTATTTCATTTATTTTATTTGGTCTATTTTGGTATTGGGCAAATAAAACCATTTACTATTACATAATCCATACACTAGGAATTCCTCAACTTTCTTCAATAATAGGTATATCAACCGATACCTTGAATTGGATATTTTTTACATTACCATTTTACTTCAAATTAATTTCAATGATAATTTTTCTACCAATTATTCTTTTTATAATTTTTAAAAAGAAATCTATTAAAAATGCAAAAAAAGTTTAACTCATTTAAACAATTTTATCCATTTTATTTATCAGAACACATGAATTCAACATGTAGAATTCTTCATTTCATTGGCACTTCTTTTGTCATCATTATCATATTAATGTCTTCTATAAATATGAAAGTATTATACTTTGCACCAATATGTGGCTATGGTTTTGCATGGATAGGTCATTTCTTTTTTGAAAAAAATCGTCCTGCAACTTTTAAATATCCATTATATAGCTTTATGGGTGATTGGATGATGTTCAAAGATATTCTCATGAGAAAAGAATCCATCATAAACCCTACACTTCCATTGAATTTAGAAAAAGATTAACATCAGCTTTATTATAATTGTGTAAATTATTAAATGAAGATGATTGCAATTAGCATAAAACATGGTGATGGGACAATTACAAAAAAAAATTTAAACCCTGCCCATGTCATTTCCATTCAAAAATTTGAAAGTACACCTCATAATAAATCAAATGTCATTTGTATTAAAATGATAAATGAAGAAGAACATAATTGTGAATTTTTTTCACTTGTTGAAATTAATTGTTCTGATGATCTGAATAAATAATAAACTATTATTTTAATAAAATATTATTCATAATAATCAAGCATCATTACATAAAATGAGAAATATACTAAACATGATGTGTTTTCAATTAGGGTGGTGGGTATGCATAATTGGAGTAAAAAATAATCTAATATATCTAGGCCCAGTATTTATGTTTACATATATTTTTTTACATTTATTTTTTATGTCAAATTATAAAAATGAATTTATGTTAATTATTTTTGGTTCATTCATTGGAATAATAGTCGATGGATATTTTAAATATAGTCACATGATTAGCTATCTAGGTGATTTTAATAATTCTATTTTACCACCCATATGGATCATTTTCATGTGGTCAGGCTTTTGCACTACAATCAATCATTCATTAAATTGGTTAAATAAATCCATATTTTTATCATTTTCCCTTGGATTTATTTTTGGGCCATTATCATATTTATTGGGACAAAAATTAGAAGTGATTTCATTTGCGACAAATATTCACGTTATTTCCAAGTTATCTCTAATTTGGGGTTTAAGCATTCCATTTTTATTTTATGTTAATAAAAAATTAAAGTCATGACAAACTTGAAAGACTACTTCATATGCATTATTGTAGTTTTAATTACATCCTTGCTTGCCATCATGGGTACAACATCTACAATGTTTTATAATGATATACCCATATTACTAATTTTCGTAATAATAAGTTTTTCAATTCATTGGATGGTTTTTATTCCATCTTATATTTTTAAAACTGAAAAATTTTACGACATAACTGGCACCATATCATATATGATAATATTTTATATTACATATTTATTGATAAAAAACTCATATACTGAAAATTTTATTCATATGCGCTCTTATATAACCATTATAATGATTAGCATATGGGCAATAAGATTGGGGTTATTTTTATTAATCCGCATCCTAAGCATAGGTGAAGATAAACGATTTAAAAATGTCAAAAACTCTTTTTCAAAGTTCTTTTTATATTTTACAGTTTCAGGTTCATGGGTCTTTTTAACAACATTCAATGCACTTACATTAATATTAAATAATTCATCATTATCAAATGATATATTTTTAAGAATAGGTATCTTTTTATGGATAATTGGATTTTTAATTGAAGTCATTGCAGATG
>CAZQYT010000229.1:0-2967 GCA_964597475.1 uncultured bacterium
GTGAATTTGATAATGGGGTTGGTGCCATTGATGTTGTAATACTTGTTGTTGCAGGGAAAGGAGGACAAAGTAGTAATTATTTTTGGCCACACATGTTTGTCGTTCCTTCAACTGCAAGTGGACTTGATCTTATTGATCCAAGTGCTCCTGTAAATAGTTTAGGATATTTTTCAATTGATGGAGTCGTGATTAATAAGTATATAGTGATTCAAGAAAAATATGCATGGAATCATAGTGGTGCAGAAATTAACATGATTCATCCAATTGGTACAATTTGCCATGAATTAGGACACATATTAGGTTTACCTGATTTGTATGATACATCTGAAAATTCTTTTTCTGGAATAGGTGAATGGGGGCTCATGGGATCAGGGAATTGGCAAAATCAAACTAGCCCTGCTTATATGAGTGCTTGGAGTAGATATCGTTTGGGTTACATTGATCCTCTTGTAATTGAAGATGTAAATGAAACCATGGTAGACATATTACCTGCAGAAATCCATGGAGATGGAGTTGCGTATTTATTGCCAATGAATTCTAAAATTCCTCAAGAGTATATTTTGTTAGAAAATAGACAGAAATTAGGTTCTGACATTTTTCTACCTGGTTCTGGCTTATTGGTATGGCATATAGATGAGATAGTTACTGACATGTATCCTGCGCTTAATTCAGTCAATGTAAATCCAGATTTTTATGGAGTTAATCTTTTACAGGCAGATGGATTAGGTGAATTGTACACTAGTTCAGGAAGTGCCGATTCAAGTGATCCATTTAAGAGTGGTGATGGTCCCTTAAATGGGACTACTAATCCTAATACGGATTTATATGATTATGATAGAGATGCAGATGGCATGATTGACTCTGGTGGTGAGAGTAACATTGAAATTTCTAACATTTCAATAAATAGTGAAGATATTATTTCTTTTATAGTTTCCAATCCCAACAAAAATGGTCAGGTTTTATCTTACGATGAAGGGAATTTTGAAGGAACAGCGTTTTCAAAGGTGCCTGGTCTATTAGAATGGGGAGGTATTAGATTTGTGTCTCCTAGTGCGTCATTACTTTCAGGAATTCAAATGGCTCTTCCGCCTTCAAATTTAGTTAATAGTAATGTGTCAAACTATTCGTTAAATATATGGAATGGTTGGAATGGAAATAAGCCTGACAGTTTATTGTTATCATTAAATGGATCGAGTGTTAATTGGAATAGCTTAACCATGCGTGATGGTGGTTTTGCATTTTTATCACTTGTTGATCAAAATATCATGTTGGAAAGAGGTGGTGAATATTATTTTGAAATTAATTACGAAGGCATGGGACATGTATATTTTTTTGATCGAGGTCATTATTCTAATAATCAATCAAATGGCAATTCTTATTTTAGAAGTAATATTCATGAAGAATGTACTGCCTTATCTAGCATAAATGAAGCAGGTAATGGTGATTGGAATTTAAGGGTGGTATTATCAGGTGAGAATTGTGGAGATGGTAATGGAGAAATTGTTTGGCCTGGAGATACAAATGGAGACATGAAAGTTGATGCAAATGACATTGTTCCAATTGGAATATATTTTAGACATCAGGGGTGCCAAAGAAATGGGCCTGCTTATGCATGGGAAGAGATGCAATTGCCTAGTGGGTGGAGTAGTGATGCTGCTTCTCGATCAGATGCCAATGGGGATGGTATGGTGGGAATCGCAGATATTTTAGTTATTTTAGTAAATTGGGATAAAGTTTCTACTGATGCATTCATGAGAATTGAGGATTCAGATTCATTGGAAGGGATTGATTTGGAAGAATATCGTGATAATTTTCATGAGATTTATTTAAGCATGTCAGGTTCTTCTGATGCTGAGATCAGCATACGTTCAAAACTTGAAGAAATCTTTGGTTTTTCCATACTACCTTCAAAATTTATTTTAGGAAATAATTTTCCAAATCCTTTTAATTCTAGAACAGTAATACCATATTTTATTCCAAATGAAGGTATGGTACATATGGAAATCCATGACATTCTTGGAAGAAAAATAAAAGAATTTAATAATCAACATGAGGGAGAAGGTTGGCATGAGGTTGTTTTTGATACTGATGAGCTTAGTAGTGGAATTTATTTTTATGCATTAAAAAAAGAAAATGACATCGTTGCAAGAAAGAAAATGATTTTATTGAAATGAAAAAGCTAATTTCCATAGTATTATTTTTTGTTATTGCTTGTAGTAATAAGGATGAAGTTGTTCCATCTACTAATCTTGAAGTTAATTTGATTTCAAATTCAAATGTAATTTATGGAGAAGATTTGGTTTTGCAAATTGAAGTTAAAAATGCAGATTCACTTTTTGCATTGTGATTGGAATTAAATTATTCATCCGGGATATTTGAAGCAATTTCTCCTGCAGTTGTTAATGGAAATTTATTCTCTGATGGATTTAAACATGAGATTTTATCTTCAGGAGAAGTTGGAGTTGCACTAGGTGTTGGTGATAATGGAATGATTCATTCTACGTCCAGTGGAATTGCATGTCAGATAAGTTTGTCAACAATTGGACTAGGTGACGATTTGATTTATTTAAGTTCTATTCACATGATAAAGTATAATGGTGATGAAATATATGGTTTTGATGATTTGGTGATTGAGCCCATTCAAGTCAATGTAATTCAGTGATCCCATTTTTTAAAAAGGAGACATATGAATCAAGATATTAAAAAAATAGTGTTATCATTGTTATTTGGTTGTTCTTTAGGTTTTACATTAATGGTTATATGCATAAAATTAGGTTTACCAGAAGATAATATGGGAATAAGGACTGTAATAGGTTCTATGCCAGCCATTTGGGTTGTGAATTTTAGGGATAAGATTTTTAAATAAAAGACCGATGAAGAAATGAATAATTAATAAAGATGGTTCGTTTATTAATCATTATTATCATTATTATTATTGTATATTTATTTTTTAGAAAAAAATTTGTT
>CAZQYT010000230.1:0-631 GCA_964597475.1 uncultured bacterium
CCGGCATTCAAGCAATTGATACCGTTTTTAGTGATATCAATGATGAAATTAGTTTAAGAAATTCTGTAAAAGAAGCAAAAGAACTTGGATTTGATGGTAAAGGCTGCATACATCCAAGACAAATTCAACCCATTCATGAAGAATTTTCTCCTAGCGATATAGACATTAAGCAAGCAAAGGAAATCGTTCTTGCTTTTGATGACGCAAAATCAAGAGGGCTAGGCGTTGTATCACTTGGCAGTAAAATGATTGACCCTCCAGTTGTCAAAAGAGCTCAACAAACAATCAGTCTTGCCGTACAAATGAATTTATTACCAAAAAATTGGAAGAAAATATAAATGGGGCAAAAATTAAAATTAATAAAAAATGCGGCGAATAGAAAAGTTCCAACAATGATAAATGGATTAAAATCTACTCCATACAAGGGCATAGGAAAATAATCACCTAAAGGAATGAAGGCATCTTCTCCAATACGAAGTTGCCAAGACTACCCTCACTCAGGAAATAAAATTGTTAGTTCCTTAAAAGAAGCGCTGATAAAATGTGGTTTAAAAAATGGCATGACCATTTCAAATCACCATCATTTTAGAAATGGGGATCTAGTAATGAATCAAATTTTTGACATTGCTGC
>CAZQYT010000230.1:686-2958 GCA_964597475.1 uncultured bacterium
GATAAAACACATGGAACATGGAGTAATTCATCACATAGAAGGTTCATTAAATGGTCCTTTGGGAAAGCATGCTTCTGATGGACACATGAAAGGATTGGCCGTATTACGATCACATGGAGGTCGTTGGCAAGCAATCCAAGATGGAGAGGTACATATTGACATAGCAATCATTGCAGCGCCAACAGCAGATTCATTTGGAAATTGTACTGGAGATAGAGGACCTTCAGCATGTGGTCTATTAGGATTTGGACTAGCAGATGCTTTGTATGCAGACCATGTAATTGTCGTAACGGATAACTTAGTTGACTTTCCTTGCCTTCCATGGCAAATTCAAGGAAACAATGTAGACCATGTAGTGGTTTTAGATAAGATTGGCGATCCTGAAAAAATAGTTTCGGGGACAACTAAATTAACCAAATCGCCTGACAGGCTATATATTGCTGAGCTAACTGCTAAATTTGTAAAAGCTGCAGGAATAATGAAAAATGGCTTTAGTTTCCAAGCTGGTGCAGGCGGAACTGCTTTGGCATTTGCCATATATCTTAGAAAATTCATGAAAAAAGAAAAAATTAAAGCACGCTTCATTAGAGCTGGCTCAACTAAATATTTAGTTGAAATGCTTGAAGAAGGTTTGACTGATTACATCCTTGATGGTCAAACTTTTGATTTGGATGGTGTAAGATCAATGCGAGAAAATTCAGGCCACGTAAACACTTCACCTTTTACTAGCTATAATTGGCATGGAAAAGGAAACTTTGCCTCAATGCTAGATGCCGTTGTGCTAGGAGCAACAGAAGTAGATCTCGATTTTAATGCAAATGTAATTACACATTCAGATGGTCAAATGCTACATGGGATAGGCGGTTGGCAAAATTGTCTTTTTAGTAAATGTACCATTTTGCCAATTCCTTCATTTAGAAATAGAATTCCTATAATCGTAGATAAAGTAACAACTCTTGTTGGACCTGGCGATCTAATTGATGTTATTGTTACTGAACGTGGAATAGCAATTAATCCAAAAAGGACTGATTTAATTAAGGCCACTAAAAAAAGTGGCCTTCCCATTAGAAAGCTAGAAGAAATAAAAAAAGAAGTTGACGAACTTGTTGGCGCACCTCTTGAAAAGCCAAAATTTACAAATGAAGTTGTTGGTGTTGTAAAATGGGTTGATGGAACAATTATAGATTCAATTTTTAAAGTACAAAAATAATGAAATTACATGATAAGGAGAAAAAATGAAAGATAAAGTATTAGAGATATGGCCTGAAATTAATTGGATAAATGATGATAGCCTTAGAAAAAAAACTCTAGATGCATGGGCCTATGCAATAGAACAAAGTCCGCTCGAACCAAAAGACTTGGAAGAAATACCATTTTCTCTTTTAATTAAAGATTGTAATGTTTCTTTTATGAATCACAAACGCACATGTGTTCAACTTGCAGTTGATTTAGCAAAGAAAATGATGAATAATTTTGGTGATGAAATCAAAGTAAATATGGACATAATGATATCAGGAGCAATCTTGATTGATGTTGGAAAGCTTCTTGAATATGAAATGAAAGATGGAAAATTATCTACAAGCGATTATGGAAAAGTAGTACGTCATCCTTTTAGTGGAGTGGCAATTGCTGCTAGATTTGGATTACCACCAGAAGTACAACACATAATTGGTACACATTCTAAAGAAGGTGACCTTGGTAAAAGAACTGTCGAATCAATCATAGTGCATCATGCAGATTTTGTTTCATTTGAACCATTCAAAGCATAAAGGGCATATGTAATGGCGCAAACACTCATTGAAAAAATCGTACAATCACACGCTGTAAATTTAGATGAAGGGCATGAAGTTAAAAGTGGTGATTTAATCTCCATTAAACCCGCACATGTCATGACGCATGATAATACTGGAGCAGTCATGGGTAAATTTAAAGCCATAGGCGCAACCAAAATGGCAAACCCAAGACAACCTGTATTTACCTTAGATCATAATGTCCAAGATACCTCTAATGAAAATTTAAAAAAATATGCTTCAATAGAACAATTTGGCAAAGAAATGGGTGTTGACTTTTATCCTGCAGGCAGAGGGATTGGACATCAAGTCATGTGCGAAGAAGGCTATGCATGGCCTGGCACAATGGCAGTTGCTTCCGATAGTCACTCTAATATGTATGGAGGAATGGGGTGTTTAGGTACACCGGTTGTTAGAACTGATGCTGCGGCTTTATGGGCTACTGGAAAAACTTGGTGGCAAATCCCTCCCATTTCTCGAAT
>CAZQYT010000231.1:0-2956 GCA_964597475.1 uncultured bacterium
GTCCCTACTTGGCCAATAAATAGTCATTCCTAAAGCTGAGGTATTATCATTCATGCCAAAATGAAGTAATAAAGGATCCATATTACCATGTCCTTTTCCACCAATTACTTCTCGCATGACATCTCTATCAGGCAAATGTAATATAGCCCGAGCACCAATGGCAGATTGATTCGCCAAAGTTGACCAGCCATCATTTAAAAGCTCATATTGTTTTCCTTCTAATTTCAACTTCAACCAATGATTTGAGCTAAATGATGAATCCATTGTTACATTTTCATATAATAAACTTGTATACTTTGCGCCAGGAGGGCCATTTGTCATTTTCAAACCGGCAGCAAAAACATCAAGCCAACCATCGTCATTAATATCTCCAGAAATTATATCCTGCGTCCCAGATAAAAAATTAGGGCTAGAAGTCGTATCCCAAATACCATCACCCATATTAATAAAAAGGTCATCAGGATTTCTAATGCTTGATGTCCATAAATCCAATAACCCATCATTATTATAATCACCCCAACTAACACCATTACTCAATTCATCAGATTCTAACATTTGTTCTTCTGCTACATTGATAAACGTGTTTTCAACATTTTCATACAAACGATTCTCACCCCAATTCGTAAGATAAAGATCAAAATCATTATCATTATCATAATCACCCCAAGCAGCTCCATATCCCATGCTGCCAATTTCATTGACATCTGGATCAGCAATGCCAATATTAACTGCTTTTTCAATAAAAAATGGATCTGGATTTTCATGATATGTAACACTCCCAGGATTTCCAGTAAGAGTTTGATTTTCAAAAAACCAATTATAACCAAATTTTCTTCCTACATAAACATCTTGATCACCATCACCATCATAATCAGAAATAGCTAAAATACGACTCGCACTTATGTCTCCATATGAACGATAAAATTCATATGATAATTCAAATTCAGGAGCTCCATCACCATTAATCCCATTATTCAAATAAAGCAAAAATTGATTGTCATTTTCCTCTTGAATGGCCAAAAGGTCCAAATCTCCATCTAAATCAGCATCCATCAAGCCCAAACTATGTAAATATGGCAACTCTTGAGAAGGTAAAAAATCATGGGTCAAAAAAGTATTATTACCATCATTTAATAACATTACATGTGGAGAAAATTGAGGAGAAGCATCATTCCAACAATTATTCTCTTCCCAATAACAGTTTTCATCCTCTTCACAAACAGTTTGAAAATCATATTCTTCACAATCATCATTGTATGATACTTCAGCCATGAAACGCCATTTTAATATGTCTGGATATCCGTTATTATCTACATCTCCAACGACAATGCCTCGACATCCAGAATCGTCAATATCATAATCAATTGTCTTATCTTTAAAAACAGATTCATTATTTTGGAAATAATAAGATTTTGCATACCCAAAGTACAAATCCAAATCACCATCCAAATCAAAATCACACAGAACACTCCCTTTAGCCTTCATTTTTTCATGATCAGGATTTTCTTCATGAACATAGCCACTGAATAATCCACTAGACATTTCTTGATACGGTGCATCCACATCATCAGGCCAAAATTCCGGTCTATTACTATTTGTAACCACAAAATAAACTTCAATGGCTAAAAGTAGTACACCACTCATTATGATAACAACTACACCTAATCTTAAATAATTTATCATCTTCATAAACATTCCAAGAATATAACAATGCATAATGATTGACGACAAAAGTTAGTGTGAAACAAATTGTTACAGATCATTTAATTTTCCATATACTATTTTGCCTAATTCATTTCTTGGTATTAAAGGCACATTAATGATTTTTTTTGGAACCTTAAACCTTGATAAGGTTTTTTTTAATTCATTTTTTATTACTGATTCACTTAATTCATGAGATTCAAAAACAACAAAAGCAATAACTCGCTGCCCCCACTCTTCATTATCTTCACCTACTACAGCAGAATCTAAGATTCCATCTATTTTAATCAATTGCTCTTCAATTTCCATCGGATTAATATTTTCACCACCTGATACTATAAGATCCTTTCTTCTTATGTCAAGAAAAAGAAGATCATCATCCAAATACCCTAGATCATTAGAACCATGCACTCCATTCGTATTTTCTTCTCCTAAATAACCTTCCATTATCACGCCACCAGAAATATGAATTTTTCCATTTTCTATCCATGTTTTAATTCCTGAAAAAGGCCTCCCAGCATATAATTTATTATGAGGTTCATCTAATACTTTCAATCCAAATGTACCAGAACAGGTTTCAGTCATTCCATATACTTTTACAATAGGCAATTGATTTGAAATGCAATAATCTAACAATGATTCTTGAGAAGGACCACCTCCAAGCAAAATATATCTTAATTTTTTTAAAGATTCCAATCCATCTTCAAGCAACAATATTCTCCTCAGCATGGTAGGAACTAAAGATATAATGGAAACTGGATTATCTTGCAATGCCATTTTAACATCTTTTGCTTCAAAATTAGATATTAAATTTACTGAAAACCCAAAAATTAACGCACGGATAATAACTGCTAATCCACCAATATGATTTATGGGCAAACAACATAAAAATTGATCCTTATCATTAAAATCAAGAAATTCATTCCAATTATTACAACTTATTTCAAAATTACCATATGTTAATTTTACAGCTTTAGGTAAAGAAGTAGTCCCGGAAGTAAGTATGATGGAACAAATATCATCATTATTTTTTTCATATTCATTTTTCATAACTGAACATCCACTAGCAGCATTAGGCAATTCTTCAATAAATGAAATCAAATAAGAAGATTTTAAAAATATTTTTTTTCCTTCCCAATTAGTAATGATCATCATGGGTTTTATTTTATCAATTATTGACTTGCATTCATCTTGAGAGAGATGAATGGAAATTGGCACTGCAATCAATCCAATGTCAAAACAAGCCAAAATTACT
>CAZQYT010000232.1:0-2949 GCA_964597475.1 uncultured bacterium
ATATTATATACAATGGCACAAAGTTCTTTTATGAAAGAAAGTGAATTTTTAGCCGCTGAAGTACAAAAAGAATTAGATAAAGTTTTAACTTCTCCTAATCGTGGAGTAAAACAAGCTGGTTTCCATGTGCTTGTAGGTGCATCTATGCCCAATATTTTAATTGAATCTGGTTTTTTAAGTAATAAAACTGAAGCTCAATTATTAGGAAAATCCCGTTACAGACAAAAAATTGCACAAGCAATTTTCTCTGCCTTGGTTAATTTTAATCCTATAATTAATGACAAGTAAATTAAAATCAAATGCCCCTATTGGAGTTTTTGATAGTGGTTTAGGTGGTTTAACTATTTTAAAAACTTTAAAAAATATTTTTTCTGATGAATCATTTATTTACTTAGGTGATACTGCTAATGTACCCTATGGTAATAAAAGTGATGATGCAGTAATTAAATATTCTAAAAAAATTTTAGATTTTTTTATTTCAAAACATACTAAAGCAGTCATCATAGCATGTAACACGGCATCTTCCGTTGCTTATCATAGATTAAAAGAAACATATGAAATGCCTATTTTTGATGTTGTTAGTCCTTCAGTTAGTTATGCAAATAAAATTTCTAAAACTCAAAATATTTGTGTTATAGGTACAAATAGTACTATACATTCCAATGCCTATTCTAATGCATTAAAAAAATTAAATGAAAATTTTTCAATAATTGAAATTTCTTGCCCATTATTTGTTCCTATTATAGAAGAAGGTTGGTCAAACACTAAGATAGCTAAATTAATTGCTGAAAAATATTTACATAAAATAAAAAACTCTAACATTGATACATTGATTTTGGGCTGTACACATTATCCTATAATGTCCAAAACCATTAAAAGCATACTTAATAAAAATATTCAATTGATTTCTTCTGGCCAAACTGTTGGAGATGCATTACACATATATTTAAAAAAAAATAATCTTGAAAGTACAAATAAAAAAAGATTTATTGATTTTTATGTTACTGATTACCCTCAAAAATTCAATGAAATTGGTGGGCGTTTTTTTGGAGAAAAATTAAATTTAATTGAATGTATTAATTTAAAATGAATTCAGCAATTGATTATCTTCTTTCAATAGAGTCTAAAGGCATAAAATTAGGTTTGGAACGTACTCAAAAAATTATGGCTGTATGTGGAAATCCACACATTAATTTACCTGTTATACAAATAGCAGGTACAAATGGAAAAGGATCAGTTTGTGCCATTTTAGAAAAAATATTCAGATTATCAAAATATAAAACTGGCTTATTCACCTCTCCACACTTAGTGTATGTAAATGAACGAATACGCATTAATGGAATTTCCATTAAAAATTTAGAAATTGAAAAATTTATAAATACTTATAAATTAGAAATTGAAAAACATAACATCACTTTTTTTGAATGTATGACAGCAATAAGTGCATGGCACTTCAATAAAAACAATGTAGATATTGCCATAATGGAAACTGGATTAGGAGGGCGATTAGATAGTGTGTCCATTTGCAATCCAATGTTAACAATTATAACTCCCATTTCTTATGATCATACAGAAATATTAGGAAACACAATAAAAAAAATTGCCATTGAAAAAGCTGGAATAATGAAAAAAAATATAATATGTGTTAGTGCAAAACAACTTCCTGAAGCTGAAAAAGCACTGGAAGAAGTAGCAGAAAAAAAAGGTTCTCCTTTATATTTTTTAAAAAATCATCCTACTTTTAATTATCATTATAATATTGAAGATGAAAAACAAAAGGAAAATTCAAATTTAGCCTTATTCGCCTTAAAACATTTAAAACAATTTAATATTAATCAATCCATAAAAATTGATGCTTTAAATACGGTTACTTGGTATGGAAGAAATCAAGTGTTAAATACAAAACCAACAATTATATTTGATGTTGGTCATAATAAAGATGGTATACTTGCCTTTATAAAATATTATAAATCACTTAATATTTTCGGAAATTCAACATTGATAATAGCATTATATGCTAGAAAAAAAATAGTCGACGTTATTTCCTTATTAGAAAAAACTTTTACAAAAATAATTTGTACAGAAACTAATGGGGAAAATCCAATGAAAGCAAAAGTATTAGCAAAATTATTTTCCAAGGATCATAATATTCAAATAATTAAAAATCCAGAAAATGCAATAGAACAAGAATTAATTAATTTACAGAAAACAGATGGTATGGCAATTTTAGGAACACATTGTCTAGGGCCAGCAATAAGTAAAAAATTTAATATTTCTTTTGACACCATATAAAATCTTATTATATTAAAACAAGAGATTAACCTTTGTTTCCTCGAAAATTCACGGAATAATTTCAATTTTAAAAATTAATCAAGGAAAAAATATATGAAAACCTCAGAATTACAAGGTTTGACAATTAGTGAATTACAAAAAGTTGCTACCGATTTAGGCTCAAAAGATTCATCAGGCTTACGAAAACAAGAATTAATAAAAGAAATTTTAGAAATTCAAGTTAAAAAAGAAGGAAAAGTTTTTGCTGCAGGTGTTTTAGAAATTTTACCAGATGGTTATGGATTTTTAAGATCTCCCGATTATAGCTACCTGCCTGGCCCTGATGATATTTATGTATCACATTCACAAATAAAAAGATTTAAACTTAGAACTGGTCACCATATTTCTGGACAAGTAAGACCTCCAAAGGATAATGAAAGATTTTTTGCATTATTAAAAGTAGATACCATAAATGGACTTGCCCCAGAAAAAAATAGAGGTATTGTAAATTTTGTTAATCTTACGCCATTATTTCCTGAAGAAGCATTTAAACTAGAAACCACAGAAAAGGAAATCTCAACCAGAATCATTGATCTTTTAGCCCCCATAGGAATGGGTCAAAGAGGATTAATTGTTGCACAACCTAAAACTGGTAAAACCATTTTATTACAAAAAATT
>CAZQYT010000233.1:0-2892 GCA_964597475.1 uncultured bacterium
CGTGAGGGCGATTTTACAATAATTAGCAAATAAAATGATAAAAGAAGTTTTAGACAGAAGGATTCCGCAAATATTGGGCTCATATATTATTGACGGCAACGGCAATCATTTATAGTAAAGATGATCCGAATATCAATATAAAAGTGGGTGATATCATTAGATACTAGCAATATATTTAACTTTACATAATATATATTATCAGTATAAGGTTATTTATTGAAGATAGATATGCTTAGTGGGCATAATTATGTTAATAAGGATAATTGAATTCATTTTAAATCATTATTTTTAAATACAGTTATCATTAAACCATTTTCCGTAGTCATTATGTAGTATTTTAGCATCTAATTGAATTATTTCAGGCACATCATAATTGTGATATTTTAAAATCAATTCTTTACACTTTAAGAGATTCATGATGGATGTTTTTATTAAAATCAAATATTCAGTCTCATTTTGAATCTTTTTATCATAGATGTATGTAGATGTCAAGTTTGGGATTATTTGAACGCAGGCGGCAAATTTCATCCTTACAAGTTCATTGGAAATTAGCATTGCCACTTTTTTTTCATTTGTTGTTGTTTTGAGTATCTTAATCTTCACTTATATCACAATTTTTTATTAAAATAATTATTAAATTTACGCTGCTATTTTAAATAAAGTATTCGCGAAGGGGTTCTTCTATTTTCAGAACTTTCAACTTAACATATAGGAATCCTTATTCGACTTTTTCAAAAGCAGGCCTTTCTGCTTGCAGATGAAGGAAACTTGCGATTAAGCGAGGGCTTCCGATCGTAACCATATAAAAGGTTATCTGAAAATTGGATCCTTTTGCGAGTACTTTATTTTATCATGTTTTTCAATTTTTCTATCGTAGCTTCCTCTCCTTCAATTGTAATCTCTGTTCCATCATACCTGTTTTTCTTTGAAATTACGTTGGTTTGAATATAAAATGAATTTACATGGTTAGACTTGTCATAGGGTATCAATATTGTTTCTTGAATGAAATTTTCTTTTATTATATTTTCAATTTTATCTTTTAAAGTGTCAATTCCAGTTTTGCAGGTTGCTGAAATGAAAATACCATCCTTAAATCTTTTTTTTAATCCATTAAATTCATCTTCATTAATCAAGTCAATTTTATTAAATATGGTAATTGTTTTTTTATCTTTTACGTCAAGATCATTTAATACGCCATTGACAGTATCGATGTGTAAAAGTAAATTCTTTGATGATGCGTCGTGGGTCATTAAAAGTAAATCTACGTTTTTGATTTCACCTAGAGTAGATCTAAATGATGCCACTAAGTCATGAGGGAGATTTTGAATAAAGCCAACGGTGTCGCTCATGACAATGGAATTACTACAATCTAGATTCAATTTTCTGGTAGTTGTATCTAGAGTCGCAAATAATTTATCCTCTACTAAAACGTCTGATTGCGTAAGAGTATGCATAAGTGTGGATTTTCCTGCATTGGTGTATCCAACAAGAGAAATTCGAAAGCTAGTAGATCTGCTTGAGTTTTGTGTGGTCCGTTGCTTCTCTATTTTCTTGAGTTCTTTTTTTAATTTTGTAATTTGATTTCGTAATAACCTTCTATCAACTTCAATTTGAGTTTCACCAGCACCAGCTCTAGTTCCAACTCCACCCATTTGCCTTTCCAGGTGTGTCCATTGTCTTGTGAGGCGAGGTAAGAAGTATTGCAATTGAGCTAATTCAACTTGAGTCTTCGCTTCCTTTGTCCTAGCATGTTTTGTAAAGATGTCGAGAATAAGCCCCGTTCTATCTATTATTTTTATGTCTTCACCAGCTTCTTTTTGTATGTTTTTAAGATGCGTTGGGGATAAGTCATTGTTGATAATGATTAAGTTGCATTCTAGCTCCTTGCAAATTTTTATTATTGAATTTAATTTTCCTTTTCCAAGAAAAGTTGCAGGATCTGGCTTCATTCTATTTTGCGTTATTTCACCTACAGAAAATGCGCCAGCAGTTCTAGCTAGCTCCTTGAGTTCAATAAGATTATCATCAAGGCTTTGATTATTTTTACCAAATGAAATGTTTACTAGAAGAGCTTTTTCCAAACTAAGTTTTTCTTATCGGATTTGAAATGAACATTTCGATCATCAAAAGAATTGTTATCAAATATAGTATTGATCGCCATAATTCACTTCCCGTTCTAGCATCGTTCAAATTAGCAATGATGTTATCATCATGCTCGATTAATAACATATTATTAGATTTATTCAATCTTATATCCTCAATGTCAATGAGATTGTTAATTAGTTCTGATTTATTAACGTTAACAGATGATTGTGCCAATATTTTGGATTCATTTGATATTTTATGAAGGCCAGGTATTAATAATTGATTTGTCTTGATTTTACCATTTTTAAAGTTACTCAAGATTTCTTTAACTCCATTTGGATATTCATGAAATAAATTTTTCCCCATGTGTTCATTTATGGGTATTGACCAATATTCATTGGTAGTTTGATTTTCAATGACATTGTATTTTGGGTTTGAAAATAATATGTAATGAATAGTAGGTAAAAAACTGCCTTTTATTGGAAAATTTGTCCATTTTAGATCCATTGAAAAAGAAAATATGTCAAATATGCCCTCACCCATTACATATCTATTCCAGACTGAGGCCCCATCTTTTAGTGTAAGCATGGTGTTAAATGGATCATATGGCATCTTAAAATAGCTGAAAAATCTAATGTTTCTATCTTGTGCGTTATTGAAAATGTCATTCAATTGAGGTGATAAAATATTTTCATAGTTTAATTCTTGAAAAGATTGAGGTAGATCTATGAATTTTAATTGATTAAAATCATTATTTATTTCATCAAACGATTGCGCAAGTGCATTGAAATTATCCATTTTTGTATT
>CAZQYT010000234.1:0-2832 GCA_964597475.1 uncultured bacterium
CCTACAAGTTCAAAGTCATATTTCAATTTATTCAACATTATTTATAATTAAATTTAATAGTACCTTCAAATGTAATAAATAAAAAATACAATATTTATAAAATAGATATAATCATCCTTATTAAATTTGATAATGAATTTAATTAATTCATATTATGATTTTAACTGATACATGAATTATCAAAAAAATAAATGATCATTGGAATCCCAAAAGAAACACTTGCAAATGAGTGTAGAGTTCCATTACTTCCTTCAGAGATTAAACGAATAAGCTCAGATAACATATCTTTTCAAATTGAATCTGGCGCAGGTCTTTGCGCTCACTTTTCTGATGCATCATATGAAGAAGCAGGCGCAACATTAACTTCAAACATATATGAAGAATCAGAAATAATAATTAAAATCAACCCACCAACCGTTGATGAAATAGATAAACTGAAAAATAATTCATGCTTAATATCATTAATCAATCCATTCATAAATCATGAAATTGTAAAAAAACTTGCAAACAATAACATATCAACTTTTTGTTTAGAATTAATACCTAGAACAACTTATGAACAATCAATGGATGTTTTAAGTTCACAAGCTACAGTATCTGGCTATAGAGCTGTCCTAAATGCTGCATCACACATGCCTAAATTTTTTCCCATGTTAATGACTCCTGCAGGAACAATTAAACCTGCTCAAATTTTAGTTTTAGGTGCTGGTGTAGCAGGTTTGCAAGCAATTGCTACAGCGAATAGATTAGGGGCAAAAGTAGAAGCATTTGATGTACGTCCCGCAGCAAGAGAACAAGTGGAATCCTTAGGTGCCAAATTTCTTTATATGGATTTAGATGATTCTGCTGAAACTGAAAGTGGTTATGCTGTTGAAATGGATGAGAATTTTATTAAAAAAGAGATGGAATTATTACATGATGCATCAAAAAGAGTAGATGCAATCATTACTACAGCACTTATTTTTGGGAAAAAAGCACCCATTTTAATTAAAGATTATATGGTAAATGACATGCGAAAAGGATCATGCATAATTGATTTAGCTGCTGAGAATGGTGGAAACTGTGAACTGACAAAACCAGGAGAGATTATTAATCATGATGGTATAATAATAGATGGGCGATTAAATCTTCCTTCTCAAGTACCTTTTCATGCTAGCCAAATGCTTTCAAAAAATATCTCAAAATTACTAAATGACATCTTAAATGATGGAAAAATTAAATTTGACATGGAAAATGAAATCACAAAAGGGTGTTTATTGACACACGAAGGGGAAATTAGTCATGAACTTACAAAAAACATCATAGAAGGAAAAAAATAATGGAACAATTAATTGGACTTATTTTCATTGCAGTTCTTGCTACTTTTGCAGGTGCTGAACTAATTGGCAAAGTACCTCCACAACTTCATACTCCTTTAATGTCTGGATCAAATGCAATATCAGGAATTACAATTGTAGGGGCATTACTTGCCCTAGGAGATAGTGGCAATAATCAATTATTATCAATATTAGGTTTTTTTGCAATAATCTTTGCCACAATCAATGTAGTAGGTGGCTACTTAGTAACAGATAGAATGCTAAAAATGTTTAAAAAGAAATAAATAATAAAATGAATAATTTAATCTTAGCTGCCTATATTATTTCTTCCATATTATTTATCATTGGAATAAAAAGATTAGGAAAAGTCCAAACAGCTAGACAAGGAAATTTTCTCTCAGCATCAGGTATGTTCATTGCAATTTTTGCTACCATATTTAAAATGCAAATAATTCCACTTAATTGGATACTATTAGGAGTAGCCATTGGAACTCTTATTGGCATGATATCAGCATTTAAAGTAGCCATGACATCAATGCCTGAAATGGTAGCCATTTTTAATGGATTTGGTGGTGGAGCTTCCGCACTTGTTGCTTCTGCTGAATTATTTAAATTTACAAATGATAAAAATGCTTATATCAATGTCTTAATTGAAAGCCAAGGGAACCTCCAAGTAACATTAATAACAATTGTTTTATCAATAATAATAGGTTCATTAACATTCACGGGAAGTTTTATTGCATGGGGGAAATTACAAGGTAAAATCAGCGGTCAACCAATCACATATCCTGGACAAAATATAATTAATGGAATTATTTTATTAATAATCTTCATTGCTGCATATTTCTTCGTAATAAATCCAGAAAATCTAACTGCATTCTATGTAATATTAGGAATTGGCCTTTTATTAGGTATTCTTTCAGTAATACCCATAGGAGGGGCTGACATGCCTGTTGTCATTTCATTATTAAATTCATACTCTGGCATTGCAGCTGCAGCGACAGGTTTTGTACTTGGTAATCAAGCATTAATTGTAAGCGGTTCCCTTGTGGGAGCATCAGGAATATTTCTTACTAACATGATGTGCAAAGGAATGAATAGGTCTTTAGGCAATGTGCTTTTTAGTGCATTTGGCAAAATAAATGAAACAACTAATGGATCAACAAAAACTGGGCCTGGTATTTCCATTAAAGAAATGAGTGCAGATAATGCAGCCTATACAATGCAAGCTGCAGAATCAGTAATCATTGTTCCTGGATATGGAATGGCAGTTGCCCAAGCTCAACATGAAGTCAGAAAATTATCTGATGAATTAGAAAAAGAAGGAGTCGTTGTTAAATTTGCAGTACATCCTGTTGCAGGAAGAATGCCAGGCCATATGAATGTATTGCTAGCTGAAGCAAATATTTCATATGATAAATTATTTGACATGGATGAAATTAATGATGAATTTGAAAGTGCCGATGTTGCTCTAATAATTGGAGCAAATGACGTGGTGAATCCCGCAGCAAGACAT
>CAZQYT010000235.1:0-2797 GCA_964597475.1 uncultured bacterium
TATCTGATGGTGATTGTGATTGCTTTGGTAATGTTGATTTGGGTTGTGGTTGCGGTCAAGGGGCTAATTGCGATGGTACTCCAGAAGATTTTATTTTCAATCAATCTACATTGCAGGCATTTTATTACATAGATGGCATAAGAGACATTTATGATTTACAAATAGAGGATGAAGATTGGGTTGCAGCATTTAATGGAAATACATGTGTAGGTACAAGGCAGTGGGACTCTTCTTTATGTATGTCTGGGCAATGTGATTTGCCTGTAATGGGGGATGATGGTTATTTGTATTCAGAAGGATATCTAAATGAAGGTGAACTCCCAACATTTAAGTTTTATGATGATTCTGAACAAGAATATTTTGATCTTCATCCAAATCAAAATCATGCATTTGAAAATAATGGTTCCTTTTTCATTCAAGACATGACTGTTTCCATGGATTATGAAATTGAATTACATGAAGGGGCAAATTTTATTAGTTTTCATGGATTGCCAATAAATGATAGTACAAGCGTTGTCTTTGAAAGTTTGGTGCCTAATTTATATAGTGTTTTAGGACAAGGAGAGTCAGCTTATTACATGGATGATGGGTATTGGATTGGTTCTCTTGGAAATTTAGATTTACAGTCAGCTTATTGGGCCATATTAAATGATTCAGATATATTATCTGGAAAAGGATTTCCTTATAATTTGAACCGAACATATGATCTTGATGTTGGTGCTAATATGGTTGCTTTTCCTTCAATTGGTAGTGCTGATCTTACCGATGCATTGCCAGATGACATTGAAAGTAATGTTTTGGCAATAATTGGCGAAGGCATGGCGGCAGTGCAAACAAATGATGCTTGGTATGGAGGTTTGAATGAATTTTCTGAAAACAAAGGTTATTGGTTCATAACTTCACAAGCTTTTTCATTTTCATTTAATTTATCACACGGCATGGTTAGTCGCAAGTCAAGTTTTACCAAGAAGATTGATCCTCCTGATGGGTTGCAGTTTATTCAGTCTTCTGAGCAGTCATTTTATTTTATAGATAAGGCTATGTTATTAGATTTAGATGTTAGTAATGGTGACTGGCTTTGTAGTATGTGTGGAGATAATGTTGCAGGAGCAAGGCAATATTTAGGCGAAACCATTGACATTCCCGTTATGGGATATGATGGCACTACTAATACAATTGGTTATTGCAAGGAAGGCGATCTGCCAACTTTTAAAGTTTATGATGAAGATTCTAAAAAGATTATCGATCTGCATGGACAATTTTCGCCATGGTCATCCAATGGCATAGAGTTCATTGAGGCTTTATCAAAAACAGATTTGCAACCAATGGAATACGCGGTTATGACTGCATATCCAAATCCATTTAACCCAATTACTAACATTAATTTTTCTATAAAAAATGATTCTCATGTATCTTTGAAAATTTATGATTTAAATGGAAGAATGGTTGATGAATTATTAAACAATGCACCTATTTTAATAGGATCACATTCAATTAATTGGAATGCACAGCATGAGCCGAGTGGAGTATATATGGTTCAACTTCAAATCAATGATCAATTGCAAACACATAAAGTAATTTTATTAAAATAATCTAAATTTATTTAATGACATTTAAGGCCTTCAATTGAAGGCCTTTTTATTTTCATCTTGTATTATGTTTATTTTTCATCTTAAAATATACCGACCAGTCGGTCTGTATTTATGGCGGAGAATTTACCAAAAGAAGAGAGGAAGTCTCAAATCATGGAGGCTGCAATGAAAGTATTTACTCAAAAAGGGTACTCTAGTGCACGCATGGATGACATCGTGTCTGAATCTGGTATGAGTAAAGGGGCAATTTATCATCATTATGAGGGTAAGAAAGATGTTTTCTTAGCGTTAATTGATCATTGGGAAACGCAAACATTTCCTAATTTTTATAGCAGGAGCAATAAGTCGCAAACGGCTTCAGATACACTCAGATATTTTGCTAATGAAGTAATAAAGGTTTTTAAAAAACGTAGTTATGTTTTTCATGCTGAAGTAGAATTTTGGTCTTTATCTAATCAAGATGATGAGGTTAGGAAAAAGTCTCAGGAGTTATATGAGAAAATCATAAATCTTTTTGAGCTTGTCATAAATAAAGGAATTAGAAATAATGAATTTGTTAAAGTTGATTCAAGGATAATGGCAATATACATTCTTTCTGTTTTTCAAGGCATAAATTGGTTTTGTATTTTTAATGATAAAAAAATACCAGCAGAAAATTACATAAAAAACTCAATTGAGATGATTGTATCAGGTTTGAAAGTAGGTGGAAAAAATGAGTAGTAATGGTGTGGAAAAAAATAAAGATGAATCTATTGATTTAAAATCAATTAAGATTGATTATTTAAAATTAATTGGACGTGGTGGTTCTTTTTTAGTGACTCCTTTAGGAGAGGGGCATGTTTTTTCTCGTGAACAATTTACTGAAGAGCATGAAATGTTTCGGAAAACTGCGCGAGATTTTGGAATTAACCGTATTTTGCCTGCACGTGAAGATTTGAATGTGTTGAATAAAGATTTAAGTTTGGAAATTTTTAAGGAAATGGGGGAACTTGGGTTTTTAGGCGTTGATGTGCCTGAGGAATATGGTGGATTTGCATTAGATAAAACAACTGCATGCATTATCATTGAAGCTTTGTCTTCAGGACAAAATGCATCTATTATGGTTACGGCTAGCGCGCATACGGGAATTGCAATGTTACCAATAGTATGGTATGGAAATGACATGCAAAAAAAGAAATATCTTCCTAAGTTAGCTTCTGGTGAAT
>CAZQYT010000236.1:0-2784 GCA_964597475.1 uncultured bacterium
GTAGTCATTATGATGAATTGAGGGGATATAATGATTATAATTTTGGTTTTGGTGGTACGGTTCCTTATGTGAATAAACTTTCATATTGGGTGTCTGGTCAAAATACTGCTTATGATAGTTATAGAGTGTATCAATTTGATTCACTTGCTTATGTGCATGGTGATCCTGAAAATTTAAATAATAAAGAAAAAATGGTTCAACCTTGGGATGATGAGGTTGGTTTTAGAGGATTTGGATTTGATAAAACTTGGGATATGTTTGGAAAACTAACTTACAAACCGACAAATAAATTAAGATTTAATCTGTCCTATTGGGTTGTTGAAGCGCATAGAAAAATATTTTCACCAAGTTTTTTATATTGGGATGAAGGACAGAATGAAATGTTTAGAGATACTGATAGAATTGCATTTGAAATGAATCATTCTCTTACTCAAAATACTTTTTATACCATTAGATTTTCAAGATTTAAACAAGGTGCATTTACTGGTGTTAGATGGAAGGATTCTGATTCAGATGGGTATCCAGATTGGTTTGAATTGACCCATGGGGCTGGAGATAGGACAAATGGTGCGGGAGATAAGCCGATGTCTGACCCTCATGATCCTCTTGTTGTTCCATTTATAGTTGCAGGTGATGGTTCCATTGATTATGTTAGAAAGGATGGTGAGGGGCCTCATGATTATAATAGTGGCTGGTATTATGGGGCGACGCCTGGTAATTATAACTGGTCTGTTGCAGAGCCATTTATAGATATAAACAATGATGGAATTTATCAGGCAAGCATTGATGAGTGGGATGCTGCTGAAAATGATTTGGATGGCAATGGGTATTGGACGGGGCCAGCGTTAGTGGAAAAATGTAAATATAGAGATGGTAGTTATTGGCTGACTCCTGAAATGTATGTAGATAATGAATATTTTCAAGATTTAGAATCAATGTGGATGGACGTATTGCAAGATCCTTATGTAGATAATTATGGACTAGAATCTGGTAGTGTTGAAACTATTGCGCTTACTGATGATTCGTTATACTTTGGAAATTATAATGATGGTCAGACGGTAGGTGAATGGACTGAATATAATATTTTTGGTGGCCATGACAGATTTTACAGTACTTCGAATGCTGTTACAAATGAATTTAGATTTGACATAACATCTCAACTTAATGATGAAATACGTGCAAGGGTTGGTATAGACATAAAATCTCATAAGTTAAATTTTTATGAAGTTGAGAATCCTTGGTTGGGTCCTCAAGCTTCAAGGCAAAGGTTTGCAGAACAATGGAATGATTTTGGTAGAGATGATACTCTTGGCATTAATAGTTCAAGTGGTAATCCTGATGCTGGAGAAGGTAATGGATTATGGGATCAGGGCGAATCATTTGATGACTTTAATAATGATGGAAAATGGAATGATTTTGTTGAGCCCATGGAGCTTGCTGGCTATTTTCAAGCTTTTTATGAGCTTCCTTGGATGGTCGTTAATGCTGGTGTGCGGATTGATGCTGTAAACTATAATACGAAGGTTTGGGCCGATCCTAATGGCAATTATTCTCCAACAAAACCTTGGTTTTGGGGGGATTGTGGACAAGATCAGATATGTGCTGGTCATGATAATTCTGCATCTGATTATGATTTGGATGGTTATCATGATCCGGATTTGGGAGAGGGCGATGGAATATATAATTATGGAGAAAAAACTTCAGATAATTTTGGTATGAAGGGTTCTCAAGTATTTTTTGAATATTCGAAATGGATGTATAAAATCAGCCCTCGTTTTGGGATTAGCCATATTTTAACTGATGGTGCAACATTTACTTTTAACTATGGATTGTATTATCAAACACCTGTATATGAAAATATTTACTTAAATACTAATCTTCAAGAAGATCCTGAAGAGGCTATAGTTGAAAGTGAAGGTTATATTGGTAATGCAACAATGGTTGCGTCAAGAACTCAGTCATATGAATTTGGATTTAATGTTCAAGTTGGTCGTAGATGGGCATATTCAATTGCAGGTTGGGTTAAGGATATGGATCAATTATCCACTGCAAAGACATATAGGAGTATGTTGGGCGATTATCAAGTAGCTTCGAATGGAGATTATGGTGTTGCTAAAGGGATTGATTTGACGCTTGAAAATAGAGGTGTTTTTGTAAACACTACAGTTCAATATACATATTCAAATGCAAAAGCTAATGGCGAATATGATCAGGCTGCTTTTGGAAATCAGATTGTGGATGCGCCTTTACAAGAATTTACAATGCCTTTTGATAGGCCACATGATCTTACGGTTCAATTATATAGCTCTAAATTGCCGTTTGGGCTCCATGCATCTTTAGTTGGTTTTTATCAATCAGGTTTTCCGTATACAGGTACATATGAAAAAGGAGATGGTTCACCTGTTGAAGATGTTAAGAATCGGTATGCAAAACGTTCACCAGCATTTCGTCAAATTGATATTTCTTTTTCAAAATATGTTTCATATAAAGACATGAAAGTATCTTTAGGTTTAAACATATTTAATTTATTTGATATCAAAAATGTAATTGATTTATATCCGGAAACTGGTGAGCCGGATGTTAGAAGTGAATATTACATGAAAGAAGTTGCGTTGCCTGAAGATGGTGGAACCATTTCAAATTCCTTTTATGATAAACCGTGGCATTATAGTTCTCCAAGAGAAATTAATGTTTTCATACAAATTGATTACAAGTGATGATTAAATGATTAAAATATTACTATTAGGATTACTTTTTTCCCACGTATCTTTTTCTGCAGAACCT
>CAZQYT010000237.1:0-2778 GCA_964597475.1 uncultured bacterium
TGAAAAATACGTTCAACGACTTGAAGATGAAATTACGTACTTGAAAGAACGGATTGAAAAACAGGACAGGGAATTGTCTGAACAGAAACAAGAATTATCTGAACAGAAGAAACGGTCAGATACAATCGTTTTACGATACACTGAAATCTTTGACCAGAAATTGTTAGGGAATAACAAACCATTCTGGAAATTTTGGTGATTTTCACCCTCAAAACTCAGGTGTCCCCCCCAATGAAGTTGTATTCGTATCTATTGATTTTTTGTTTCTTGTTGTTTGGTTTGATTGGGTGTCAGGATAATCCTAAGATTCAAACTGAAAACGACCCACAGGAGGAAACAACAGAGGTTCAAAGTTTTGTTCAAGACCTAATCGACCCATTTCAGGAATCTGAATCAGGGTTATGGGGATTTAGAAATCAAAGAAACAGGTGATGTGGTTATTGAGCCCAGGTTTGATGAAGTTGATCAGTTCAATGATGGAAAAGTATGGGTTAAAAACTCTCATGGATCTTTTTTGATCTCTAAAGTGGGGTCGGTTTTGGTTTCCCTAACTTTGAATTATGATCATATCGGATTTTTCAGTGAAGGATAATGTTATGTAATCAGAATAGGTGATGATAAAACTGGAAAATGGGGATTGATCAACAAACAAGAAGTTTCTCCCTATCCCTCACCTGACTTTTAGTTCGTCCTAGAAATGTCTAATAGATTATTTAGACCACAATGTTGGAGTTGATCCGATATCATCATCTTCTGTCATTGGTGATCCCCAACAAGAAATTACGTCTCCTCCCCAAACATTCTTTACCCATAAATCCTTCAATTCGTTAAGAGAACCAAATCTCCATACAGTAGTCCTACCGAGTGGATTATTTTTTTTATCTCTGTCACTCCGACATCTTTTAGACTCAAAAATGAGTTTTTTACTTCTGTTTAACATCCCAAAATGTTTGGACAGTTGTTCCTTTGTCCCCACAAATTTAGTTATATTCTGATCTCTACAAAACTTCTTGTAATCCTCATAAATCTGTTCTACCAAATAAAAGTCGTTGATCTCGTTTTCATTCCACATCACTCGTTTCCAACCTCTGTCAGTTGGATCTGATGTGTCAAAAACCCTGTGTCCTCCATTCAGTAAAACCTCATGAATATAACCAACAGTGGGGTCTGTCATTAACATTTGTTGAGTTCGTCCAGTTGTCATTGGTCTGTCAGATTCATAATTTATCTCATTGGATCTTTCCACCATTACGGGATGTGTAAGAAATCTATAAAAATATTCACGACCACCATTTTTCCACTGGTCATAAATTGGTCTGAAATAATCCCGTGAATCTACCCCTGAATATTGGTCTGATATATCAATTACCATGTATCTCCTATCGTCATGTTGAACTGGAACTACCCAATCCTCATTGGAACTGAATATGAACTTCATGTGAGAACGTCCTGTAATTGAGTTCATGTATTTTCCTTCCAATTGGATTTCATCTTCGGTCAATAGTCCTTTGAGTATATTCATGACTTTTCTATCCCCACCAAAAATTGATTCGTTGATATAGACCAAGAGTTTATCCATCAAATGAATATTGAAATTACCCACTAACCTCTCACTATTTAAGATATGGAGAAAATGTTTACCGAAAATTTCCCCAAATAAAGAAACCATAGTTCCCTTACCTGTACCTTGTCTCCCTTGAAGTACTAAACCAACCTTCACTCGTTCAGATCCATGAGTAGTCACACATTTAGACATCCACCCCAGAAGGTAATCCATTAATTGGGTATGGGTATTTCCTGTGTAATTCCCACAAATGACATGTTCTAAATGATGAAGATATTTGTCACATCCATTGTATAAATCAATCAAATCTGAATCAGGAGTAATTATCTCCAATTTGTTCAGATCCATGAACTTTGGGAGTCCTCGTTTTTTAATATCTCCCTTCCAACCGTTTTCTTCAGTGGATGTTTCCCAATCATCCCATTCATCCCAAATCTGTTGTCCTTCGTAGTCATTCCGTTCATCGTACGGATGGAAATCTAACCCATGATAGGATCTTCTATCCTTCCACATTTCCCATATATCCCCTAGATACATGGGTTTTAGAGATTCCTTACCAGTGGAGACAGACACAGTTTTTACGGTATATCGTTGATCTTTTCTAATATCTTTGAAGTCTTTTACACTCTGAAATTTCAATTCCTTGTGATTACTATGTCTGGTTTGTTCCCAGAACATAGTTGAGACTTTACCTTCTTGGGAAATCATAGAATGAGTGAAATTCAGTCCTTGTAGGATTTTATAAGTATTATTATCAACAAAATAATCTTCTGTCATCGTTAGAACATGAGGATATGGAGCTGGATCTGATTCATCAGACGTAGATGATTCAATAGACACCACTTCACTCGTCTTAGAATCCACCCTTACAGGATTACCATTGGGGATTGGACTGTCCTTTTTACTCAGGAATCGTATGAAATCCTGTGGATCTAGACCTAACTCACGACAATATTTCTCCCGAACGTTTCTAAGTTGCCGACCTGTTTTTAGTGACTCATAGACCAAACTTGATCCGTGTTTTTTACCACAACCAAAACAGTTAAATCCCCCATTATCAAATATCTGTAATGAAGGTGAGTCGTCCTGATGTAATTCACAATGACCTATGAAATAACCATTTCCATTACCGTTGTTAATTCTACGAACAATAGTCGGGTAAAACTGTTCTACGGGGTATTTGGAGACGATATTTACAAAATCCCAATCCTCTA
>CAZQYT010000238.1:0-2772 GCA_964597475.1 uncultured bacterium
CCACTGCAAAGAACATTCAACATTTACATTATTTTTTGTAGCAGTAAAAAATATTGGTATATTATTAATATTGTTTTTTCCTTTATTTAAAAATTTAACATATTCTTTAATGCCTCCATCAAATTTAAAAATTAATTCTTTAGTATCTTTTGATCTTTTATCTTTTAATAAAATATTAACACCCGTATTTAAAAAAGCTAATTCTCTTAACCGTTTTTCAATTGTATTAAAATTAAAATCAATGTTTTTGAAAGTGTTCGTTGAAGGTAAAAATGTTATGGTTGTTCCAGTATAGTATTTTTTGTTATTTTTATCTGAATCGCCAATCACTTTAAGTTTATTTTTTACTCTACCATTTTCAAAATCAATATTATAAATTTTACCATCTCTATTGATTGTAAGTTTCAAATGTTCCGATAAAGCATTTACAACAGAAACTCCAACGCCATGTAAGCCTCCTGAAACTTTATAGGTGTCTTTGTCAAATTTTCCTCCCGCATGTAAAACTGTCATCACTAGTTCGAATCCTGACTTTCCTTCTTTTTTATTTATATCTACAGGGATTCCTCTTCCATTATCCTCAACCTGAATGCCACCATCTTGTAATATTAAAACTTTTATTTTATTACAATGTCCCGCCATTGCTTCGTCTATCGAATTATCTACCACCTCCCAAACAAGATGGTGTAATCCTTTTTTTCCTACATCTCCAATATACATGGCTGGTCTTTTTCTAACAGCCTCTAAACCTTTTAATACTGTTATTTTATCTGCACTATATGTGGGTTGTTCATTTGATATCATATTAATTTTATTTCATTAATTTTATTTTTTTTAAGTTTTATTTTTATTTTTTCCAATATTGTTTTTTTTTGTAAAAATAATTCATTTCTCCAAACTGGCGTAGTTGTTTTAACTGTTAATGTTTTATTTTTAAAAGATATTATTTGTGTGTTTTTATTTATTGGATCTCCTACTGTTTCTTTCCAGGCTTTTTCTATAGTTATTGTTTCATTTATTTCCTTAAAACTTTCTCCATTTAAATAATTTTTTAATATTTCTTTTAATTTTTCTGCCAATTTATTTAATCATTTAGTCTTATGGGCATTAATAGAGTTGTTTTATTTTCATGCTGTTCTTGTTGCATTGGTAAAAACAATCCTGCATTTAAAGGTGATTTTAAAAGAACCTTTATTTCATTTGTTTCTTGATGCTGTAATACCTCTTTTAAATATGCTGCATTATATCCAATAGTCATTGGTTTTCCTTGATATTCACATTCTATTTCTTCTTTTCCAGATGTAATGTTTTCTGGATCTTCTGTTGTTATAATTAAATTATTTTCTGAAATATTTAAAGCAACCTGTTTGCTTGCTTTGTTAGAAAAAATAGATACTCTTTTAACAGCCTCTGTAAAAATATTTTTATCTACTATTAGAGTATTTTCATTGTCTTTTGGAATAACTCCTTCATAATCTGGAAAATTTTCTTTTATTATTCGTGAGGTGATTGTTGCATTTTTAATTTGTATTTGTATATGATTATCTCCTACAATCATTGAAGAATTTTCATTTTCTTCTAAAAGAGAATTTAATAATGATAAAAACTTTGTTGGAACAACAACGGTTCCATTAAAATTATTTGTTTCTACGTTTGTTTTTTCAAATTTTACCAACCTATGTCCATCTGTTGCTACAGAAATAAATCCTTCTTCATTAATTTTAAATAAAACACCTTGTAAAACAGGCTTCAAGTCATCTTTGCTTGTTGCATAAGCAGTATTATTTATAATATTTTTTATTTCTTTTGTTTTTATAGTTAATGTTGTTCCATTATTTATTTCTTGTTCAGTAGGAAAATCATTTTTAGGTTGTCCCATTATTGTATATTGTCCTTTTTCACATTCAATGTTTACTTTTCCTATGTCTGAAACTTGCATTTTTATTTTTCCTGAAGGAATGGCATTTGTTATTTCTAATAATTTGTTTATAGGTATGGCTATTGAACCCGTTTCACTCCCCTCAATTTCACAATCAATTGAAATAGATATTTCTAAATCCGTTGTTCTTATGTTTAATTTATTATTTGTTTGTGTAAAAAAAGCGCAATTTATAATTGGTAAAGTAGATCTTTTAGGAATTGCTCTTGATAAAATATTTAAAGTATTATAAAGTATATTTTTATCTATTAAAAAATTCATTTTTTTTTTCCAATCTTTATGTTAAATGGTGATTATAGAGGGGAAATTTATCCATATTTTTACTCTAATTAAAAGATAATATATAATTATATAATATATATTTTTATTATTATAAAGGTTGAAAATGTTGATTTTTAATTAATTTGTTATTATGATACTTATAAAATAAATACATAAATAAAATTCAGTTGAAGAAAAACTTTATGTTAACAATTTTGTTTATATGTTAATAAGTTTTTATATATGTATTTTTTTTTATATTTTTCAGGTTATTATTAAAAACACGAGATTGTTTTTCTTGTAAAGCATATTGTTCAATTAAATTCCAAGAATTTTCTAAATTTGGTTTATATTCTTTTTGATGATCATATAAGAAAATTAAAAAATATCCATCATCTTTTTTTATAGGGGAGGAAATTGAATTTATTTTAATGGTATGCAACTCTTTTAAAACATTATATGGTAATGATTTAATTAAATCATGAGAATATTTTCCAGAAATATTTTTATAAATATTTTGAAATTCAATGGCAAGCGAATCAAAAACAAAAGGATCATTATGTGTTGTGTTT
>CAZQYT010000239.1:0-2771 GCA_964597475.1 uncultured bacterium
GACAGGTAGCATACCTAATGAAATTACTAACTTGCAAAATCTAAAAATACTTAAACTACAAGAAAATTTATTAACAGGTACTCTGCCAAATAACATTGGTTTACTTGTTAATTTAGATTCTTTATGGGTCTACGATAATCAATTAGAAGGCTCATTGCCACAAGATATCACAAATTTAAATAGTTTAGGATACTTAGGTTTACATGAAAATAATTTTACAGGTTCAATTCCTTCTAACATTGGAGATTTATCAAATCTTCAAGTATTGCGTTTGAATTTAAACAACTTATCAGGTGAAATACCAGAAAGCATAACTAACTTGACAAAGCTAAGGAGATTAGTTCTAGCAGACAATAATCTTTCTGGAGAAATACCAGAAAACTTTTGTACTTTCATTAATTCTCATAACTTGCCACTAGGCATAATTCATTACCTGCAAAACAATGCATTCTGTCCAGGCATTAATGGTTATCCAGATTGTTTAGACGCATTTGAACAAGTTCAACAAAATACATCAAATTGTCCTTGATTAACAGAATGTTACAAAAAAAACTTCATTCTTATCTAAAAAATATCATAAATTACAATTAACGGCGAGACGTTTAATTTTCAAAGGAGTGTAATGTATAAAATAATTTTATTAGCAGTTTCAACAGGAACATTTTTATTGGCAAACATGGATTCTGAATTTGATGCTTCAACAAAATCATCCAATACTAATGAGTATTATTGGGAAGAAGGCTCAGATAATTTAAAATCAGATGCTGGAAGACGTAGAGGAAAAGGTCCAAGAGGACGTAGAAGAGGTGGTTCTGGTTTAAGATAAACCTTTTTCAATTCAATTTTAAAAAAAAGCACCAAATTGGTGCTTTTTTTATTACTTCAATTTTAATCAAATTCTATCAATCTAATCTCCATTTAAAATCATATTCACAATATTCACTAAATCCAAAATATCAACAGTGCCATCTTCATTAACATCAGCCGCACAAGAATATTCTGGGATACTAAATTCTAAAATATAGTATGAAATTTGAACTAAATCTAAAATATTCACAATTTCATCTCCATTCACATCCCCCATTTCAACTGAACATTCAAACTCATTAGAAAAAATTAAATATCCATTACGTTTATTATTTCCCTTAAACATATTCCAGTAATTAATTGAACTACCCATATCTTTAACATCAATTGCAACAAGACTATTTAATGCCCCACTAATAATTTCCAAATCTCCATCTCCATCAATATCCATGGAAATTGGAGGGCCAGTATAAGGCAAATCATTATCTATTGGAAAATGATAAAATAATGATCCATCCAAATTAAATGCATAAATTCTACCCCCATCAGTAACCGCAATTACTTCAATATCATCATCTCCATCCAAATCAGAAACAATAATGCCTCCTTCAATATTTCCATTTACAGACATGGGCCAATTCAATAAAGAATTACCCTCTATGTCATGTATGTGAATTTTATCATCTTTAGAACCAAATAATACATATGCTTCTCCATTAATCCCTACAAATGAAGGTGAAGTATTGACCCTATCATTGGTTTCCAAAGAAAACCTTAAAGTACCATCACTATTTATGGCATATAAAAAATTATCATTATTACCAGAAAAAATGATCTTTTGTCCATCATTTTCAAGGATTGAAGGAGCAGATTGAAACTTATCACTTGCCACAAAGGGAAAACCTGAAGCAATGCTTCCATCATCATAAATTAAATATAAATTATCAGAATCCGTTCCTATCACAATGTCATCCTTATGATTATCATTAAAATCAGCCAATGCAGGACCTGCTTTACATTTTTCTCCAATGGATAAAGGAAAGCCTGCTACATCAGTCCCATCATGATTGATTGCAAAAATTTTATTGTTCGAAGAATAACCAGAAAAAACTATTTCTAATTCATCATCATCATCTAAATTTCCTATTGCAGGAGTCCCAATTAGATATACATCAGTTTCATAATCAACCTTTAATCCATTATGGTCAAATACATATAAATGTTTATTTTTTGAGGAAATTACAAAATCCAAATACCCATCACCATCAATGTCTGCTGATGAAGGAGATGCCCAAATTTGATTACCAGTAGAAAATGGGAAGATATTATTAACTAATTCACTCCCATCAACATTATGGACATGAATGACACCATTATAATCAGCCATGATGATTTCCTCATCTCCATCATTATCAAAATCAATTATTAATGGATTAGAGCGAATCTCAGATGTTGTAATTGGAAAACCTGATTGATTCAAAGTAACGTCAATTTCATAATCAAAATCATCATTATAATTAATAATCACTCCATTATCTGAAAATTCTGCATTTATGTGTAAATTAAATTTTACAGGCTCTAAAAGATCAATATTTTCTATGATTAATTCTGTTTGAATGTCTACAAAATCACCATTCAACGGCAATTCACCCAATATTATTTCAGAAGGATTAAAAGTTACCCAATCAAGATCTGATGATAATGAAACTATAACATTTTCAGCATCGCTAGGTGCACTAAGAATATTAGCAGATAAAATAAGCTGGACAGATTCTCCAGGATTAAGCATTCCATCACCATCACCATCACCATCGGTCATACCCGAAATTTCAGTTTGAACAAAAATGTTCCAATATACAAATTCAATGATATCTCCTGCGGGGCCAATGTCTCGTATGTTTAATCCTCCAGGAAAATCACCATATAAAAAACTAGAAGGGTCAGTTGAATCATTTATTTCAGTC
>CAZQYT010000240.1:0-2749 GCA_964597475.1 uncultured bacterium
TTTTCCTCCACATGATATTAAAATTTCTTGTGGATCGAAATTTAAATTATTATCTCGAGCCATTTTTATAGCAGCAGCCTTTTTAATTTCTAAGGTTCCACCTCCTGGTGTATATCGGGTATGACCATTGTCAATTGCAGATTTAGCAGCTGTACATATATTAGCAGGAGTGGGAAAATCAGGTTCCCCTACGCTAAGATTTATTACATTTAAACCTTTACTTCGGAGTTCTGCAGCCTTTGCGGTCATAGCCAATGTGGCAGATGGTGAAATTCGTCCTATTCTATCTGTAAACATTATTAGTTAAAATCTAATTAGTAATAATTATGTACTCATAGAGTCTAAAAACTCTCTATTACTTTTAGTATGTTTCAGTTTATCTAATAAAAATTCCATAGCTTCTATATTAGTCATTTCATCTAAAAGTTTCCTTAATATCCATACACGAGTTAAATCTTTTCTTCCCATAAGTTTATCTTCACGACGAGTCCCTGATCGTTTAATATCAATTGAAGGATACACACGGCGGTCAGACAAGTTCCTATCTAATACTAATTCTTGATTTCCAGTACCTTTAAACTCTTCAAATATAACTTCATCCATTCTACTTCCAGTATCAATAAGTGCGGTAGCCACGATAGTAAGGCTGCCACCACCTTCAACATTTCTAGCAGCTCCAAAAAATCTCTTTGGTTTATGTAATGCATTTGAGTCAACACCACCAGTTAAAATTTTTCCACTATGTGGCATAACAGTGTTATAGGCACGAGCTAATCGGGTAATTGAATCTAATAATATAACAACATCTTGTCCACTTTCAACCATTCGTTTTGCTTTTTCAATAACCATTTCAGCAACTTGAACATGTCTATCTGCTGGTTCATCAAATGTAGATCCAATTACTACAGCATCTACACTACGGGCCATATCCGTTACTTCTTCTGGCCTTTCATCTATAAGAAGTATTATTACTTCTACTTTTTGATTATTTTGGGTGATTGCATTTGCTATTTTTTGTAATAAAATAGTTTTTCCTGTTTTAGGTTGAGCTACTATAAGCCCGCGTTGCCCCATGCCAATTGGCGCAAGAAGATCAATGATTCTAGTGGATACTTCTTTTTCATTAGTTTCTAATTTAAAGGCTTCTTCAGGGAAAAGAGGTGTTAAGTTAACAAAATTTATTATTCCTCTATTTTTTTCAGGGGCTATACCATTAATTGTATCAACTCTTAGTAATGCAAAAAAACGTTCATTATCTTTTGGAGGTCGAACTTGTCCAGATATATAATGGCCAGTTCGTAATTTAAAACGTTTTATTTGAGAATGAGATACATAAATATCATCAGGTCCTGGTAAATAACTATAATCAGGTGACCGTAAAAATCCATATCCATCAGGTAATATTTCAAGTACTCCTGAAGCAAATATATTACCTTTTTTCTTAGCTTGAATTTCTAAGATTTCTTTTATAAGTTCTTGTTTTCGAAGACCGGAAGACTCGGTTGACCCTAGGTCTAAAGCAAATTTTTGTAATTCTTTTACCGTCAACTGTTGTAGTTCACTGGTTTTCATAAAAACATTCCTTTATTAAATTGAAGATTGATTTTAGAAAAAAAATCCGTGGATATTTTTGGAAACAGAGTACTGTCCTACGCTTTAATATAGGGATACTCTATAATATGTCAAAGGATATTTTAAATATATCATTGATATATGGACCTAAGCAATGAGTTCCTAAAATTGCCATCCCTCCATTTGGATCTATCATATCTAATCCTTTTTGTATAGCTAAAGATGGATTAGATATGATTTCTATAGAATGATTTGGATTAAAATAGGAATATAAAGTTTTAGGACACATTGGGCTTCGGCCTTTTGTTTTTGTACATATTATATGATGAAAGTATGATTCGATTAATGGGGTTATATCTTGAATATTTTTTTTAGAATATAAAGCTATAATTAATACAGAATTACCATAAATTTTTAGAGATTGATAATAATCTAAAAAAGATCGAAACCCTTCAGTATTATGAGCTACATCAAACAAGATCATGGGATTATTCTTAATTATTTGATTTCTACCATGCCATTGAACTTTTTCTAATCCTTTTTTTATTGCAGAGGTTGAAATATTAAAATTATTTAGTTTATCTATTAGTGATAGGGCTAGGTAGGTGTTTTCTTTTTGTTTTTGACCAGCAATATTTACATTAATATTAATATTATTAATATTTTTAATAAAATAAAGAGGCGTTCTTTTTTTACTTGCTTCAGACTTTAATACTTTAATTACACTTGGTTTTTGATTAGCGCTTAAGCATAAAACATTTTTTTTCATAGCCCCTGCTTTTTCAAAAGCAATTTTTTCTATAGTATTACCTAATATTTCTATGTGGTCTAAAGATATAGGCGTTATAACCGTTGCAATTGATTCACATACAGATGTACTATCTAATCTTCCACCAAGTCCTGTTTCCATAATTGCAATATCAACATTTTCTTTTTTAAAAAACCAACATGCTAATGCGGTTGTTACTTCAAAGAATGAAGCATCAATCTTTTTAATATCTTGCTTATAATATTGTATAAATTCATTTATTCTATTATCTAATATGGGTTTCCCATTAATACGAATTCTTTCATTGATATGAACAAGATGAGGAGATGTAAATAAGCCAACTTTATAATTTGCAGCTTTCATTATACTTGCTAGTATAGCGCAAACAGATCCCTTCCCATTAGTTCC
>CAZQYT010000241.1:0-2730 GCA_964597475.1 uncultured bacterium
ATTATTTTCTGTCATATGGATTTTAATACAAAAGTAATACCGTATTTTGAAGTATTTTGAAATAAATAGGTCACAATTTATTAATCAGCCAATTTCTATTATTTTTTCTTTTTTTTCAAAACCAGAAAATCTCGAACGAATAACTCCAGAACATCTTAAGTTTAAAATTTTAGATATTTCTCCAATATTCATGAAAGAAGGACAAATTATAAATTATAAAATGAAAGTGAGAGGCATTCCCATTAAATGGAGTAGTTTGATAAAATCATATTGCCCTCCCTATAACTTTATTGATGAGCAAATCAAAGGTCCTTATGCATTTTGGAATCATACACATAAATTTATTGAAGAAGAGAAAGGGACTAGAATAATTGACCATGTGAAATATAGAATTCCATTAGGCTATCTTGGTGAAATGATAAATTATATTTGGGTTGCAAAAGATTTAGAGAAAATTTTTAATTTTCGACAAGATAAGATAATTGAAATATTTAGAAATAAAGAGAATGATATTTTATGAAAGTAGCATTGTTTGGAGGGACAGGTTTCGTTGGTTCTTATTTGCTTGATTGTTTGATTTCCAATGATTACTTGCCTCAAGTATTAGTTCGGCCAGGATCTGAAAATAAAATCCGATCGGATTGCAATATTATTCATGGAGATATTGCAGATTTAAATGCAGTTGAAAAAACAATTAATGGTTCTGATGTAATTATTTATAATATTGGTATTATACGTGATTTTCCACGCTCTGGAATTATTTTTCATGATTTGCATGTTAAAGGTCTTGTTAAATGTATGGAGATTGCCGAAAAATTAAATGTAAAGCGTTTTATTCTCATGAGTGCAAATGGAGTTAAAGAGGATGGCACAACGTATCAGCATACTAAATTTTTAGCAGATGAATTATTGCAAAAATCTAATTTATGTTGGACTATTTTTAGACCATCATTAATATTTGGTGACCCTAGGAGTGATTCTAGACCAGAATTTTGTACTCAATTGAAAAAAGACATGTTAAGTTTACCTTTTCCAGCGCCTTTGTTCTATGAAGGTTTGTTGCCATTAAATATAGGGACATTTTCCATGTCTCCCATACATGTTGCAAATGTTGCTGAATTTTTTGTAAAAGCAATAAATAGAAAGGAAAGTTATAATAAGGTATATAATCTAGGTGGAGTTGATGAATTTAATTGGAAACAAATCATCCACCTAATTGCATTAGCTTCTAATAAAAATACTTGGAAGATGCCTGCGCCAATTATGTTGATTAAAATCATTGCATTTTTTTTGGATGAATTCTCTTGGTTTCCTGTAACTAGAGATCAGCTGAAAATGTTGATGGAAGGGAATATTGTAAAAGAGCATTTTTTTAATGAGTTTGAAATCATTCCAAAATATTTTGATTTAAATAATTTGCATTATTTAAACAAACGTTGATAGTGATATAGGTAAATGATTGATTAATTAGGAAATTTGAATATATTGTTAAATATTTTCAGATATGGTAAATTAATGGTAAATAAAACAAGTAGTTAATATTTTGAAATTTTTGATTTTCATATTATTTTTCTTTCCACTTCATTCAAGTGATTTTAGTGTGGACATTTCTCCAATTATTTATGAGAATTGTACCAGTTGCCATAGAGATGGACAAATAGGTTCTTTCTTACCTCTTACAAATTATGATGAAGTATTTAATAATCGATTTTGGATAGCATATGCAATAGAAGGTGATGAGGGTGATGCTCGTCATGGTGATCCTATTATGCCTCCTTGGCCTGCTGATCGCAATTATAGTACTTTGTTAGATGAAATGTATTTGACTGAAGAAGAAATTGATTTATTTTTGGAATGGATTGATTCTGGTGCAATGCAAGGAGATCCTAATGAGGAATATGCAATTCCATCCTTTTCTGAAGGCTCTGATATAGGTGAGCCTGATATTGTATTGGAAATGAATGAAAATTATTTGCTTTCAGGTGATTATGAGGATGATTATCGTTGTTTTATTATTGATACTGGGTTTGATGAAGCAAAAGATATTGCTGCAATGGAATTTATTCCTGGTAATTTAGAAGCAGTTCATCATGCGATTATTGTGGCTGTTCCAGAAGGTAGTGTAGATGCATTAGATGAAGAAGATCCCTTATATGGTTATGAATGTTTTGGAGATTTTGGAACTAGTAACATTTCTGATTTTTTAGGAGGTTATGCTCCTGGAACATTGATTAGAAAATGGCCAGATGGTTTAGCGCAACAGATTCCTGCAAATACTGATTTGATCATGCAAGTTCATTATGCTCCTTTAAATAATGAACAATCAGATAAATCATCATTGAACATATTTTTAAGAGATGAACCTGTTGATAGATATGTACAAGAGCATAATATGATTAATACTCAATTTGCTTTGCCTCCTAATCAAATTACAGAAGTTAGTCAGACTTGGATTATTGAAAATGACATTAGTTTGATTCAATTTTTACCTCATGCTCATTTATTAGGTAGAACTTGGGAAATTTATGTTACTTTGCCAGTTTCTGATGACATAATTCCTATCATTAAAATAAATGATTGGGATTTTGATTGGCAATTTTTCTACTCTCCTGAATATATGATACATTTACCTGCTGGTAGTATAGTGCATGCATCATGTACATATGATAATACAATTAGTACTGACAATCCTAATCCCGAGTGGACTTTTTGGGGGGAAGGAACTAACGA
>CAZQYT010000242.1:0-2725 GCA_964597475.1 uncultured bacterium
AAGTTCTAAGATCAATTATTTCCAATTTACCGCGAAAATTTTTTTCAGATGATAATGCCCAATATACACCCATGCCATATGTTATTATACAAATTGAATTACCATCATTAACATTTTTTTCATCAGCAAATTTAATAATCCTTCCTTTTCCTAAAGGTAAAATATAATTTTTTGCAGGTTCAATAGATTTTGCCTCCTCTGTTCCTTTGATCTTGCTCCAATATAAACCTTTATGCTCCAATATGACTACTGGGTTTGGATCATGATATGCAGCTTTAATAAGTCCTTTTAAATCAGCACTGTTTGATGGATAAACAATTTTTATTCCTCTAATATTTGTTAAAACAGATTCTATGCTAGATGAGTGATAAGGACCTCCACTTCCATAAGCACCAATTGGTACACGAATAATACAGCTTACTGGCCATTTCCCATTTGAAAGATAATTAGAACGACTTACTTCCGTAAAAAGTTGATTTAAACCTGGCCAAATATAATCAGCAAACTGAACTTCAACTATCGGTTTGCAACCTACCGCAGACATTCCAACCGTACTACCAATAATGTATGCTTCCTGAATTGGAGTATTAAATACACGAGATTCACCAAATGTTTCCGCTAAAGTAGCCGCTTCACGAAAAACTCCCCCTAATCTTTTACCAACATCTTGGCCATATAATAAACATTCTGGATTATCTTCCATTATTTCTTTTATGGCCAACATAGCACAATCAACCATAATTGTTGGAGAATTACCCTTGGGGCTTCTTTCTCCCTGCTCTTTTAAAATTTCAGTTGGATGAAAAATATTTTCAAATAATTCTTCTGCATCAGGGTCATTTGCTTCTAATGAATTATTAAAATCTTTTAAAACTTTTTCTTCAGATTTTTCTTTAATTTTTTCTAAATCATTTTTTTTATAACCATGGTCAATTAATTGCTTTTGTAAAATAGGTTGTGGATCTCTTTTTAAATGATCTTCTAAATCATCTCTGTACCACTCCATTCTAACGCCTGAAGTATGATGATTTAAAAGTGGAACATCAGCATGAACCATAAATGGACGACGCTCTTTTCTAATCGTTTTAATTACTTTTTGAATAGTTAAGTATGACTCAATAAAATCATTACCTGATATGCTTACAACTTCTATTTTTCCAAAACCTTTAAAATAATCACCAATATCTGAATTTCTAATTTCTGATGCACTGGCAGATATATCCCACCCATTATCTTGAACAAGATATAATATGGGATATTGTTTAAGAACTGCCATGTGAATTGCTTCTGACACCTCACCTTCAGTAATGGCCCCATCTCCCAGTGAACATACTACTAAAGATGAATTGACATCTTTTATATTATCTAATTTTTGTTTTTCCAAATATTGAATTCCCATTGCAACTCCTGTAGTAGGAATCGCTTGCATTCCAGTTGCTGAAGATTGATGTGGTATTTTAGGTAAATCATCCCTCTTAAGGCTAGGATGTGAATAATATGACCGTCCTCCTGAAAACGGGTCATCCTTCTTTGCATGTAATTGAAGCATTAATTCATATGGAGTTACACCCATACTAAGCAACATTGCATCATCCCTATAATAAGGAGCTACCCAATCTTGTCTTTCTAATTGTAACCCTAATGCAATTTGAATAGCTTCATGTCCTTTAGATGTAGCATGTACATATTTTGAAGTTATTTCTTTATTTTTTTCATAAATATCTGACATGGCTCTAGCTGTACACAATAGATCATATGCCTTTAATAATATATCTTTTGGAAACTTATTTTTTTTAGAAGACATTTATTTATTTTTTAATCTTTTTAATGTATTTTTTGTAAAATCTGAAAGAACCCTCTTTCCACTAATTGCAGCTCTTTCAATTAAAAGCTCATCCCAATTACTTGTACCTTCCCACATGATTTTTTTTAATTCTCTCATGGAATCAGGATTTGATGAAGATAGTTTACATGCTAAATTTGAAATTGCAACATCCATATCTTCGATGGTTTCATATACCTCAAAATAAAGCCCCTTTTCTCTTGCCCAATTAGCATCATGCCACGCCGTTGCATTAATTGCTAATTGACTAAATGCTGACACTCCAATTTTTCTTTCAATTGGAGGTGCTACAACAAATGGACCAATCCCAATTGATAATTCACTTAATTTAATAGATGCAAATTTTGAAGCAAAACAATAATCTACTGAAGCAGCCATACCAACTCCTCCCCCCACAGTCTTTCCTTGAACTCTTCCTATGATGAATTTTGGACATTTCCTTGCTGCATTAATAATATTTGCAAAGCCTGAAAAAAATTCTTTTCCTGACTTTTCATTTTTTATCTCTAAAAGCTCATCAAACGATGCTCCTGCACAAAAAACTCTATCACCACTACTTTTAAGTATAACTACTTTTACATCTTCATTTTTTGCAACATCGTTGATTTTATCTGCTATTTCATTTAAAATTTTAGAAGGTAAAGAATTACTTTGTGGGTGAAAAAACTCAATCGTAGCTATTGAATTTTCAATATTAAGTTTTACATATGGTTCCATTATTTAATCCTGATTTTTCTTTTTTATCATTGTTAAAATAGTTGCCATCATTACTGTCTCATCTTCATCATCATATACATCAACTAAAAACTTTACTATTCCTTTTGCAATATCATCATCTGTTTTTTTTTATTGATCAATTTTTTCTTTAACAGTTAAACGAAC
>CAZQYT010000243.1:0-2725 GCA_964597475.1 uncultured bacterium
ATACATCCATTGGAAGTAAAAATAAAATTGAAGCATATATTTTAGAAATGGATAAAGTATCTTTAGATATAGAAAGAAATATAGCTGAGAGTAAAAAATTAAATGTTAGTATAAATAATATTGATATTGAAAATACTAAAAATAAAAATTCAATCGATGGTTACTTTGAAGAAAGGAAGGAGGTTGAGCGGTTAATTGATAAAAATAGTTTTATCCTTTTTGAGAGTATGAGTCAAAAAAAAGAAATTAAATCATACTTGATGAAGTGTCAGGAAAATGTTGCAATCATGCAAAGTGAAATTCAGGATTTAAGGAAAAACAATGTTCAGTATGAAATTTCTATTAAAAAAATTGATAATGAATTGCAGGTTGCTAATGAGAAAGTTGAACAGATTCGGATTAATAGAAATATTCAAAATGAAGAGTTGCAAGATTCTAAAATATATTTAATGGAAATTGAAAAAGAAATTGAAGGTTTGATTGAACGTAAAAAAACTTATTATGATCAAAATATGAATTATAAAGAAACTATTGATAGACATAGGTTGGATATGCTTTCAATAGATGGGAAAAAAAAGATAATATTAAATACTCTAAAATCAGATAAGGCGGAATTAAGTAAAATATCTTTATTGCGGGATAAAGTTTACAAGGAAAAAAATGGAATTGAGATGGAAGTAATGAAACTTTCTTCTGAGTTAAAAAAAATTAAGATTACTATAAAGGATTTTATTAAAGATAAGGATGTATACTTAAATAAAATACAACAAAGTGAACTAGTTTCTGCAAATATTAAAAATGAAATTAAGTCACATAAGCAAAGAATTAAAAATCTTTATTTAGAAGATTTGAAAGAGGACTTAATCGTTGATGATTGCAGTGTTGATGAGCTTAAAAATAAAATAAGTAAATATCAATTGCAAATAGATGCAATTGGTCCAATCAATATGGCTGTAAGTGAAGAATATGAAAAAGAAATTGCTAGGTATGATTTTTTAATTAATCAATTTGATGACTTAAAAAAAACAGAAATTATTTTAAATGAAACGATTGAAAAATTAGATAATGAGGCAATAAAAAAGTATTTAATTGCATTTGATTTGATAAATAAAAATTTTAAAAAAACTTTTTCTAATTTTTTCAATGGCGGTGATGCTCAATTGAGCTTAGATAATATTGATGATCCATTGGGAAGAACAATAAATATCATGGTTACTCCTCCAGGCAAGAATACTAGATCCTTGCGAGCATTGTCTGCTGGAGAGAAAGCGTTAACAGCCATTGCGCTTCTTTTTGCAATATATTTAGTCAAACCGAGTCCTTTTTGTATTCTTGATGAAGTTGATGCTCCGCTTGATGATAATAATATCAATAAATTTACTAGTGCATTAAAGCTATTTGCTGATAAAACACAATTTATAGTTGTAACTCATAATAAATTAACCATGGAAAAGGCTGATTATTTATATGGTATAACTCAGGCTGAAAAAGGTATTAGCAAATTAGTTTCTTTAGATTTCAATAAAAATAATTCAATTAATGCTTTGGCATGAAAAATATAAAATTAAATAATAAAAAAATATTAATACGAGCAGATTTTAATGTCCCAATAGATAATGGAGAAATAATAGATAATTTTAGAATAGAGGCTTCGATCCCAACCATTAAACATTGTTTGGCCTCTAAAGCATCTGTTGTACTTATGTCTCATTTGGGTAGGCCTGGCGGTAGATTTGTTGAGCAGTATTCATTAGATCCTATTGCATTTGCATTGGAAGAAATACTTTCCACAGAAGTTATGTTTTCTTCCGATTGTATTTCTGATGATGCTATTAATTTGAGCGCACAAATGAAGCCTGGAGAAATACATTTATTAGAAAATTTACGTTTTCATAAAGGCGAAGAAGAGAATGATCCTATTTTTTCTTGGAATCTGTCACGTCATGGAGAGATTTATATTAATGATGCATTTGGAACTTCCCATAGATCCCATGCATCTAATGTTGGAATTATAGAATATATGGATAATAGTGCCATGGGATTATTAATGCAAAAAGAAAAGAAATATTTATCAGAAATTTTTAGAGAAAATCATTCCCCTACAACATTAATCCTCGGTGGCGCAAAGGTATCAGATAAGATTGAATTGATGGAAAATTTATTTAGTAAAATTGATTATATGCTTGTTGGCGGGGCTATGGCATTTCCTTTTTTAAAAGTTAAGGGATATGAAGTAGGAGGATCATATTGTGATCTGAAAAGTTTATCCATAGCAAAAAAAATAATATCATTAGCAAATGAAAAAAATGTTCAGTTAATATTGCCAGATGATATTGTTGTTGCTAAAAAATTAGCATATGATTCGACCATAGAGATAAGAGGTGTTAATGATGTTGGCAATAATGAAGCGGGATATGATATAGGACCAGAAACAACGTTGAAATTTCAAGATATTATAAATACTTCTGAGCTGGTCATTTGGAATGGGCCATTAGGTGTTTGTGAATATCCAATTTTTTCAACTGGCACAGAAGCTATTGCATCCCATTTAAGCAATAAGACCAATGAAGGCCTCATTACAATTATTGGGGGCGGAGATACTGCTTCAGTAATAAATTCAAACAGTGATTTATCATTTACCCATATATCAACAGGAGGGGGTGCATCATTGAAAATGTTAGGTGGGCAAGATTTGGCAGCATTTAAAATGATTGAAAATAATGAA
>CAZQYT010000244.1:0-2717 GCA_964597475.1 uncultured bacterium
ATCTAAATGGTAAATTATGCCAAAATCAGACTCAGGGTAATGAGTGCTAGGATGTGGCCCCAAACCAAACTCAGTTTTCCAGGCATGCAAAGTTTCATCTATTTTTTCATAAGAATAATAATCCTCATTGCATAAAACAAATGAAAATAAACAGGCTATAAAAAAGATCCTAGTCATAGAATTAGATCAATAAAAATAACATGTTTTACATACAATTATATTATATGATTATCCACCACAATTACTTGCCAAGACACAATTTGCCAAAGCAACAATATCCAATACATTCCAGCCACCATCTCCATTCATATCACCAGCACATCCATTGTCAATGTCACCACAATTACTTGCCAAGACACAATTTGCCAAAGCAACAATATCCAATACATTCCAACCACCATCTCCATTCATATCACCTAAATTAGGACAACCTGATGAAAATGATTGACCATATAAATTCGCACAAAACTCTTTACCAGTACTTCTATAATCCTCCCAAATAATAACAAAAGAGCTCATGTTATATTGTGCAATAACAGGTGTTTCCTGCTTCATTGGATAATCACATAACGAATAGCCTCCATCAGAAAATGAAAAACTTCCATCAATAAATTCTTGAAAATAGATATCAAGATCAGAAGAAGATGAGTTTCTATAATCTTCCCATGCAATTAAATAGCTAGATCCAGACCAAAATACATCAGGATTTTCTTGATTGTTAATATCTGAACTTATAACTAATTCAGGACCTACTTCATAATCAGATAATGAAATTACATTACAATATAAATCCGCCTCAGAACCAATAGATGATTCATAACAACAAAATACTTCATTCAACATATCATTAAATGTAATTGAAGACTCTTCTTGATCATTCGAATTACTTGAAATTGCCAAACCTGAATTTCCAAAATTTAAATTTCCATCAAAAGATAAATATTGACCATACAAATCATAATCACCTGAACTATCATCTTTAAATGAAATAAAAACACCATCATTTACAACAATACTTTCCTCAAAATACTGGTCTCCACTTAAATCACTCAACAAAATTGAATCACCATCGCCTGATACACCATTTTCATCTAAAAAAAGTGCATGGAGCTGACTCCCTGTTTGCCAGCTTTGAGATTCATAAATTATAAGACATCCAGAATTTGGCAACGGATAAATTGACTTTATGATATCATCTGCAGAATTTTGAACTGAAAAAACTGACCATTCTTCCACACCTGTATTTGAAATCTTATTTACGGTAATATCATATTCTTCAGAAAAAGCATAATATACAAATCCATCATTTCCATAAACCATGTCAAAGCCTTGCTTTGAAGTAGAAGGATCTGAAATTGATACTGCATTTCCAATTTGACCTAAGTTTTGACTATTCAATAATTGAAAATATAAATTTTCATTAGGAGATTCCTCAACTTTGAAACTTAAAAATATTTTGTCTCCAGCTAAAATTGCTTTTGGATTTTCTTGCACTAAATCCAAAGAAGTAAGCGAAGTACCATTAACGTCATCATTATAAAAAATTTCACTATCTACATCAAATGAAGAATTCATAATTGAACCAAAAATTTTCGAGCTACCTCCTCGATTATCTTGCCAATATACTAAAGATGAACTACTACCTAAATAAAGTATGCCATGTTCATAAGGTTCATTAGCAGCATCTGTAGCAATACCAAAAAAACTTTCTTCACCATTTTCAGACAATGTAACTCCTGAAGATTCAAGATGTTGCATGTTAATACTATAACTTCCCCCCGTCCTTTGATCTCCCCAAATTATTATGGCGCCTTGATTTCCATCATTTCTAACTAATGGATTAAATTGTAAATTATTAGCATTACAAATAAGCAACCCATTTTCAGAATGTACCACTGAATTATTAGACATAACATGCTGAGCATAAATATCAATACCAGAAGTAGAAGAATTCCTCTGATCTTCCCAAACAAAATACACACCACCATTACCATCAGTAGTTAATCTCGGTTGAACTTGACTACCACTCGCAATTGAAATTTCCATTCCATTACCCCATTCTACACCTCCAGAAGAATTTATTTTTTGCGCATAAATATCAGAAGTGAAATCATTTCTTCTATCTTCCCAAACAATATATGCAATAGAATTTTCAGCTTTTACTCTAGGCTTTATGATCTCCCAATTACCAGAACAAGCAGCCACTCCATTTGATTGTAAAGTCTCGTTTCCACTAACATCTAAAATCTGATAATATGCATCAGTATCACCATTTCGTTCATCTTCCCATGTGATTATGGTTTCTTCTCCATCATATTGAGAAACTCGTGGAGAAGTTTGATCGCCATCTGCATCACAAACCAACTTCCCATTAGAACCCCAATTAGTAACAATCGTATTACCATTAAGACTAATTCTTTGTGCATATAAATCTAAATCATTATTCCTATCATCACTCCATATCATTACAGCACCACCATTACCTCCCGTATTAAGGCTTGGACTTGATCTATAAGATTGATATGTAAGAATTGAAACACCTTCACCAGGAGCCACAACCCCATCACTTGAGAGATGAGTAGCATAAATGTCTCCATAAGAACTTTCTGAATTATCTTTCCAAATTACAAATGCTCCCCCAACGCCATCACTACATATATTAGGTGAAGATTGCTGACCTGATTTATCAACCAACGCAACACCTTCACTTCCCCATT
>CAZQYT010000245.1:0-1536 GCA_964597475.1 uncultured bacterium
CGGAATTCTACTTTTTTATTATCTATCTCAAAATCAGGGTAATCATTCATACCATCACCATTGGTATCCATGACCATTTGAAATTCATCAATTAGATCTGGAGCATTATATTGTCCATCGTTGTTTACATCAATATAATTTTCACCAAAATTAAGCATTCCATCATTTTCACCATCATCTCCCGAGCTTTCTACACCATCAGCCCCAAAATCAAGTATTGGTTCCCCAGGGAAAGCATATAATCCATCTCCAGTGTCAAATCGCCCATCATTTTCTCCAGTATCCATAAGCAGTAGAATTCCATCATTTTCTCCTGCATCACCTGTATCGGGTAGACCATCCTGACCATAATCAAGAATCTCTTCTCCTTCATCCCAAATACCATTGGCTGGTGGCCATACATCTTCATAGTCATTTTCATTTTGTGAGGGATCATATCCATCTTCAATGACATATGAATATAAACCACCACCAAATGAAATTGCATGGCCATAGTCAACTTCACCGTCTCCATCATCTATCCATCCATCTCCTGGATTCCATTGTCCATCTTGTTCTCCAAAATCATCTGTTCCAGGCATTCCATCTAATCCGCAATCGCAATCAGAAAAAGGCTCAAACATATAATTAAGACCATCTGGGTGTTCAGCTGCACCTGTTAGACATTCGCCCATTTGAAAAACATTGTCTCCAGTTAAATCTGTAAATGGATCCCCCGGAAATCCATCCATTCCATAATCATAGGTATAAATGTCAAATTCCAATTTAATTTTATCTTCATTGAATCTATGGTCACCAAGAAGATCTGATAAACCATGTTCTATTCCTGGAATGAAATAAGGGTTTTTTTCTCTAATGTCCCCATCGCAGCATTCACAGCCGTCTCCATTTGTATCTCCAGGACAATTGACATATTCATAGTACCGGCCTTTTCTTATTAGTATGTTATCTTCAATGTCTGCGCCCCAATTTTTAAGGGATGCTTCTACCCATCCTTCACCAGCTTCATCATCAACAAGTCCATTTTTATCATTGTCTACCCCATCAAATGCCAAATCATTCACATGGTCAATCCCTTCATCTATGATGCCATCATCATCATTGTCAATCCCGTCTGATGTAAAGTAATCTTCATCAATAAGTCCATCTCCATCATCGTCATATCCATTATACCAGTCTTCTCCTGCTACACCATCACCATCAAGGTCATCGTGATCTGGTTCGCCATTTCCTATTCTAACTCTTCTGCCATCATTGGTGGTTTCCCACGTTAAAAAATCTTGTTCTTGGTTCCATGGATTATTATCTTTTCCATCAATGGTTCGAATGGGAGAGAGTGTCCATGGATATAGATGAAATTTATATTCTTCTTCAGATACATATTCCCAGTCGTAAGCATGTAGATACAAACCAGAAACCTTCATACTGAATTTATCAGATATTTTTTTTGAAAAACGTCCATTTATTTTTCTTAGTTCTCGTTCATCGTTTGAACCAGATACGCTCATGGTAAAACCTTCTGATTGAGATGGTGGT
>CAZQYT010000245.1:1546-2384 GCA_964597475.1 uncultured bacterium
CGACACCACTATGAGCATTGGCGCCATATAGGGCTGTTGCAGGTCCCAGCACAACTTCAATTTTATCTACATCATCCATCGATTGTGGAATAGTGCTATAATTTATGACTCTAAGCGCAGGTATGTTAGCAACTCTTCCATCACTTAAAGTAAGGAGTCTAGTACTAAAGCTGCTATTAAAGCCTCTTACTGAAATACTATAGTTATTAATCCCACTAGAGGTAAAATCTACTCCTTTTAATCCTTTTAAGTAGGCTCCCATATTGGTAGTATTTTTCCCCTTTATGTCTCTAGAAGTTACTATTTCAATGGAGGCTGGAGCCGTTGTAACCTTATCCTTTCTTTTTTCTGCAGTTACTTTTGTTTCTTGTAATTTTATGGCAGATGCTTTTAAGGAAATGTCAATTACATATTCTTGATTTGCTTCAATCCATATTTCATTTTCCATGGTTTCATACCCTATGAACATGGCATTTAACGTATATTTTCCTATTGGTATATTAGTTATCATGTAGTATCCATCAGCATCAGAGGCAATGCCAAAATTAGTGTCCATCAACATAATGTTAGCACCGATTAAAGGTTCTTTGCTTTCTGAGTCAGTAATGTTGCCTTTGATGGTGCTGCTGGCAAATGCCTGAGAAGTACATAATATGATATATGTGAAAATATGTTGATAGAAAGTCATTTTATGGAAAATTTTGATTATAAAGTATCATTAATTGAATCTTTAAATCTAAAAAACAATACTAAGAAGATGAAACAAAAAACCCGCACTGAAACAGTGCGGGTTTTTTTATGTTAAAACAATTTTTATGTTATTTAATTAACATGATTT
>CAZQYT010000245.1:2394-2715 GCA_964597475.1 uncultured bacterium
AAATAAAACAAAAAAACCCGCACATTACTTGTGCGGGTTTTTTTTAAAACTCAGCTATATTTTAGTGAGATTATTTTACAAGCATGATTTTTTGGCTACTAATTTCTGAGCCAACTTCAGTTTGAATTAAATAAACACCACTTGCTGCATTTGTTCCATCCCATGTGATATCATAAGAACCACTAGTCATTTGACCGTTAGTTATTACGTCTACCAATTGCCCCATTGTATTAAATACTTTTACAGACACATGTGTATCATTGTTTAGATTCAATGAAAATTGTGTTGTTGGATTGAATGGATTTGGGTACGCTGAACCAA
>CAZQYT010000246.1:0-2679 GCA_964597475.1 uncultured bacterium
TGAAGCAGATGGGTTTGTAGAAACGCAAAAGCTTATGCTCGTAAAATAGTTTTTTATAAATCCATTTTTTAATTTACTTCTTATTAGATAGATTTTTATATGTTTAATCAAAGATTTTTATAGATTTGATTAATTGTAAATATTTTAATGATATGGATCATAAATAAAATCATAGCATATGATATGGATGTGAAATCAAATAATACTATATTTCCAATTGATAGAAATTTTCTAAAAAATGAATTAGAAAAAAATGAAATTAATTTACAAGATGTTAGTATACGTGAATTAAATCAAGTAGTTAATAATCTTTCTAGTCATTTTGATGTTGATTATTTAAGGTTTGAGTTTGGAATCCCAGGGCTTATTCCTAATAAAATTGGTTTTCAAGAAGAAATTCGAATTTTAAAAAATAAATATCAGTTAGCTGGTGTTTATCCTCCTTTTGATGGGATCCCTGAATTAAAGCAATCTGCAGCCAAATTTGTTAAAAATTTTTTAAATGTGGAAGTGTCAGATAAGAGTTGTATACCTACTGTTGGCGCTATGCATGGAGGGTTTATATGTCAATCTATTGCGGGAAGATTGCGTCCTGAATCTGACACTATTTTATATCTAGATCCTGGTTTTCCAGTAAATAAAATTCAGACAAAGTTTCTAGGTTTAAAAGAGGACTCTATTGACCTTTATAGCTATAGAGGAAATAAGCTTAGAGATAAAATTGAAGAAAGGATTAGTAAGGGGAATGTGGGAGGAATTTTATGGTCCAGCCCTAATAATCCTTCCTGGGTTTGTTTAAAAGAAAAAGAATTAGAATCTATTGGAAATTTATTAACTAAATATGATCTTAAGGGCATTGAAGATGCTGCGTATCTAGGCATGGATTATCGTTATGATTATAGTGTACCAGGGAGGAAGCCTTTTATTCCTACTATAGCAAATTATACTAAAAATTATTTTATTATTATTTCTAGCTCGAAAATATTTAGTTATGCTGGACAGCGCATTGCTATTACTATTATTTCTCCAGGCCTTTTAGATAGACGATATTCTAATTTGCAAAAATATTATAATACAAGTAGAGTGGGTCATGCTTTTATACATGGGGGAATATATCCAACTACAGCAGGGGTTCCACAAACACCACAATTTGCTTTAGCTGCATTATTTGAAGCTGCAAATAATGGAACATATTCTTTTCTTAAGGAAGTTAAAATATATAGCGAGCGTGCAAAACATATTAAAAAAATATTTTTGGAAAATGGATTTCAATTAGTATATGAAGAAGATATGGGCGAGCCTATTGGAGATGGATTTTATTTTACAGTATCTAAGCCTAGATTTACTGGCGATAAATTACTTTTTGAAATGCTTCGTTATGGCATGGCAGGTATTCCGCTGAGCACTACAGGGTCTACAAGAGAAGGCATTCGTATTTGTGTTTCTTTAATTAAGGATAATCAAATTTCTTTACTTAAAGAACGCCTTGCCTTAATGAATAACTCCATTTCTTCTGCTTCTATCTAAAATATTTATATTTTATATATTTTTTAATAAAATTTAATAAAATTAATTAAAAAATTAATATCACCTAAATAATTATTGTATAATAATAAAAATTAATAATATTATTAGATATGCCTGATTTAGAAAATTTAATAGAAAATGACATTGTTAAGCTAGATGCGATTGATAAGGATATTCTTAATATAATGCAGATGAATGCTCGTTCTAGCGCTAGCTATATTGCTGAAGAAATTAATATGTCTATCCCTGCTGTTACAGATAGAATAAAAAAATTACAAGAATGTGGTATTATTATGGGTTTTACTACTGTTTTAGACCACAGAAGAATGGGATTGGATGTTTCAGCTTTTATTACAATAATATCAGAATCTTCTAGTCATTATAGTGATGTTGTAAGAGAGGCAAATAAAACATCAGAAATTGTAAAATGTTTTACTACTACTGGTAATGGTTCGCATGTACTTTTAGCAGTTACTAAAAATACACAAAGTTTAGAAAAATTATTACGAGTGATTCAAAGGTGGCCTGGAGTTATGAGGACGGAAACGCAAATGGTATTATCTTCATATAAAAATATTAATAAATTGCAAATACCATAGATATATAAAAATTTATTTAATAATAATCAAATCAAAAGGAGATTAATTAATGGGAAGAATAAAAGCTGAGTATATTTGGATGGATGGACATAAGCCAACATCAAAACTACGTTCAAAAACAAAAGTTATGGATGAGCCAGTAAAGAGTTTGAAAGATATTCCTGAATGGGGATTTGATGGTTCCAGTACTATGCAAGCTGAGGGTAGTAATAGTGATTGTGCTTTAATGCCTGTACATTTTACACCAGACCCTATTCGTGGTGGTGATCATATATTGGTTATGTGTGAAGTTAATAATGCGGATGGCACACCACATGTTAGTAATACTCGTGCTCATTTAAGAAAAATAGCTGAAAAATTTAAAAATGAAGATGCATGGTTTGGTATTGAACAGGAATATACTTTTTTCCAAGGAAGAAATCCTCTTGGTTGGCCACAGGGAGGATATCCTGCTCCTCAGGGACCATTTTATTGTGGAATTGGTGCAGATGAAGTGTTTGGTCGTGATATTGTTGAAGATCATATGGAAGCATGCATGAATGCCGGAATAATG
>CAZQYT010000247.1:0-815 GCA_964597475.1 uncultured bacterium
CCAAGAAGGTGGAGCTCTTCAAATCCAAGATGCTATTAGTGTATCATTAGATGGTGTGGAATTTGCGAATAATGGCTATGATGATTATTCAGGTGTAGGCTCAGCAATTGGTATTAGAAGAACTAATACATATATAACAAATTGTATTATTAGGAATAATACATCTGGAAAAGGTGCAGTCTATATTCACGATGCAGATGTTAATATAAGTACTACTTTATTTTTAGAGAATATATCCTCTAATCCTTCTAATAACTATGGAGCAATATTTGTATTTAGTGATGGAAGCTCTCCCTATTCAAATTATAACCTGAATAATGTCACTTTTGTAAATAATGAGAAAAGTGCAATTCATCACGAAGGTTCTGGCTCAACTGGTATCATAAATAATTCAATATTCTGGAATCCAAATGCACAAGAACAAATATCTTTTCAAAGTATGGGCTCATATCCTGTAATGACTTACTCAACAATCTATCCAATGAGTGTTGGCAATGAACAGTATCCAAATTATTGTTTACTTGATGGTTGGTGTGACAATGTAATATTTGAAAATCCTCAATTCAATGATGATTACACCCTTCAACCAACATCACCTTGCATTGATGCAGGAGACCCTAACTCACCTTTAGACCCTGATGGTACAATTGCTGATATGGGAGCATATTATTATCCTCAAATATTTGGATGTACTGACCCAGAGGCATGTAACTATGATGATGAAGCACATATTGATGATGAATCATGTGAATATGCGCCAGAATTTTACAGTTGTTGCAGTTGCAGTAGTTCCCCTGTCCCTGAACAATTTAATT
>CAZQYT010000247.1:825-2678 GCA_964597475.1 uncultured bacterium
TCCAGTACTATGTTAGCAGCTTACTTTTTTAATAATGTATACATTGATGGTATTCAGATTGAAGATAATGATTGGATAGGTGCATTTAATGGTGATATATGTGTTGGGACAAAAATGTTGTACGACTGTTTCTTTAATGGCATATGCGGAATGAACATAATGGGTGATAATGGTGAACCTTATTCAGAAGGGTATATGCAAAATGGAGTTATTCCAACTTTTAAAATATATGATGCTTCTGAAAATATATATTATAATGCTATTGCATCAGAAGAATGCCCATGGAACTATTTTGGTATGTGTTTTGTAGACTCTTTAAATGGTTTTTCTGATTATCAAACTGGTGATATAAATGGTGATTCAATTACTAATGTTAGTGACATTGTCCTTCTTGTTGAATTAGTATTATCTATATCAGCAGGAAGTGAACCAACAGATGAACAATTAGAGCTTGGTGACATCTACCCTGATGGACAACTCAATGTTGTTGATATTGTTGCTCTTGTCAATATCATTCTTGACCAATAAAACCCATTCCAATTAATTATCCCGCAGGGTAATCAATATAATTTTTTGAAATTTTCAGAAGATTTGTGTTAAATTCGGATATGCGATTGATTGCAATCATATTATTATCGTTTGTTTTTGCTGTTGATTATGAATCAGAGATTCAGCCTATTTTTGAAAATAATTGTGGAAATTGTCATTTAAGTAATTCTTCTGGAGGTCTAAATTTATCTAGTTATGAAAATTTAATGGATGGTAGTGATGATGGAGAAGTTGTTATTCCTGGAGACCATGCTTCAAGTGTTCTTTATGATAGGATAACTAGAGAAAATTCTGAACAAGGTGATATGCCTCCTGGTAACTTTGAGTTAAGTCAATTAGATATAGATTTAATTGCTCAGTGGATAGATGAGGGTGCTTTGCCAGAAGAATCATCAGATAATATAGGATGTACTGACCCTAATGCCATTACGTGTGAAGAAATTAATTCATATCCTTCATGTGAAATACTAAACTATTCAGAGTGTCGTGAAAATGATTATTGTCACTATCTAAATAATGAATGTTCTGGGCCTGATATTTATAATTATTTCCCTTTTTGTGATTCATGTATAGATGGAATTCCATGTGAAAATTATTACAATCCAAATTCAACAGTAGATAATGGAATGTGTATGTATATTGATACTCCAGATGATGATGAATTGATAATTGAATACATTGACGATTATCCTATTGAATGTGAGGATATTGAAGAAGAGGGGTGTTCTGCATCAGGATATTATTTTGATTGGAGTTCTTTTAGCCCACCTGTTGATATCTCCCAATATGTACTTCAGTTCAACACGTCTTATGAATATGCAGATGAGCTCTATGAAGACGGAGAGCATGAATATATGACTTGTATAATGTTAATAGAGCCGAATACTCAGTATCTTGGAACAAATTATTTTTATGAGCAGGTCAATAATGTACATTCAGAAATAGTGTTATGGGTTGATTATCCAAATAATATATGGTGGGGCTCTGCTAGAGGTACTTACTACTATTCACTATCATGCTCCATTGGAGATATTTATCAAGATGGATTGATAAATGTGATAGATATTGTAGTATTAATAAATTATATATTAGAAGGAGATGAACTTACAGCTAATCAGTTATGTTTTGCTGATATTAATGAAGATGGAATTGTCAATGTAATTGATATTGTAAATCTTGCAAATATCATTCTTCATGCATAATTCAACCCAATTCCCAACCCCACAAGACCAATTGATGGGGGAGGCTGCATCAAAACAACACCCACACCCATTGTGATATAATTTTTTGAAAATATTTTGAAA
>CAZQYT010000248.1:0-2667 GCA_964597475.1 uncultured bacterium
TCCACGGGCGCGTTGATGATGTGTGTAGACATTTGTGAAGTCATTATAGTGGTTTTTAAAAACAACTTTTATAAAATATTTAATGAAATATACTGTTCAATTTTTCAATTTTTTAAAAATTGAAACACTTTTTTTCGTGGAATAGATAGTAGATTTCAATGAACGGAGCTTTTGACTCAACACAAACTATGTCTATTTGCGGTCAATGGTCAGTCGCATCAGTGTTTAACCGGAATGGTGTATATCGTTCGAGTGCTGGTGTCACGAAGCTGCATATGTATGCAGCGAGAAACGCAGACTTGATGAGGGAAATGCATCTTAGCAGAAATGCCAGACACGAACAATCCAAGAAAAACTGCGAAGAGGTTGCGGATTGCATTCGTAAACTGGGATATATTGTATCATGTGACGAAGGCGGAGCCGAAACAGGACATGTTAGCAACAATTATATAATTATGTCGATTCGTCGTCCGACGGATGAAAGTCCGACCTTTAACGCACTGGAAGATGACCCACGAGACCGGCAGGAAAATGTGGGGCGGGCTCCAGAGCATCATATATATGGATGGCACCGGGACGACTGTGATCAGCGAGGTGGTGCATCTGCTAAACGGTGCGACAGAACCTTGATTGGATATAGAACCATTTATGACAAGGCGGTTAGCTTTTGTCCGGAGTGGTTCCGTGAGCACCAAGACGATGCACGAGAAGAAGAGGAAACCTACTGGGACCAGCACACGGTAATGTCGCCACATAAAATAAAAGGTCTTATTGATGCGGGTGCTCGCTGTAACAAGCTTACACCGTCCACTATCGATCAATATCTTGGTGGCGTTTCAACCATTGGAAACACGCTTCCTAGCGATATTGTCTATGCGCTCCAAGCGTTTACGAGCGATGACCCAAATTTTCGTAAGGAACCCGAGTATGAGTTCTATATTCCCGATGCTATGCTGGAATTAATCACATGCCCAGCGGCAGAAGAGCCTATGACAGCGGCAGAAGAGGAAAACATGGGAGGCGGTGCAGGTATGCCTGTGCAAAATAGTGGCCATATGGCCAAAATTGGCGACGATAGTAGCAGCAGTGACGATAGCAGCAGTGACGATGATGAATAAAAATAAATGTAGTTCTTGTTTAATGTAAAATCTTAATATATGTGTTTTTTTATTTTTAAAAGGGGGTAAAAAATTGAAGTTTTTATGTAAACTACTTTTTTAATAAGAATTCTTTTATGAATATTATTTTAGACAAACGTGATGACCACCATCGTTCGATGGTGGCTATATGTGAACATGTGATTTCCAAAGAGAATATTTTGTGGATACGAGCATATTTAGATGGTATTCAAGATTTTCGAGGAGGCATGACATCATGGGGCAAAGCCATTCCGCGTCTACAAAAATGGTATGGGGCAGATTATTTTGGGGCACATTGGAAAGACCAAAATAATCCACGATGGATGCCATGTGCATATGAACCTGAATTGGTGGCGATACAAGAAATGATGCAAGCGCGTATGGATGAGTGTGTCGTGGCACGCAAATTGGGGATAAGTAGGACAACGAGGAGAACGGTGGCGCGTAGGACTTGTCGATTTGGTCGGTACGGACATTTTAAGATGCGGAATAGAAAGAAGCAATTGAATTCGTGCTTGATGAATAAATATCGTGATGGGGGAGATTCGATTAAACCGCATCGAGATAGCGAGGACATTTTTGGAGAGAATCCTGTAGTGGTGATTTTGTCCATAGGTGCGGCGAGGACATTGACATTTCGGCGCATTATTTATGATGAAGATAACTTGCATTTGATACAGACAGAAACCGATCCTGTGTTGGCACACGAGTTTTCGGTAGAAATGACGGAAGGTTCGATGGTGATTATGGCAGGAGCATTGCAGAAATATTATAGCCACGAGATTACGAAGGTTGTGGACGTTGAATGCCAGACCAGATATAGCTTAACATTTAGAAATTTCGGGGATAAAAATATAAAAATATAAAAATATAAAAATATAAAAATATTTATAATGATCTATTTTAGAGTATCGTAGTATTATCTAAATTATTTTCAATAAATTTTTATACCATGCCATATTAATCGCCCATATGGTATACACGCCGAGTTGTGCTTGAATAGGAAGAGCGTTTTTGTAACAATCATACGACATTAAAGAGAGATGAATAACGCGATAATATGTAAATGCTACAAAAAACATCGCCTTTAAAATATTCTTCAACCTCTTCACTTTTTTGGTGGGTGTTTGGTTATAATATTTTAAAAACCATAACGCGTTTGCAATCGGAATGGTTCTCTCCACGACAAGAAGTTTGGAGGTGATATCGGGATACATTTGTGGATACGGAGAAATGGTGAGTGCGAGTGATAATAAATGATGAATAAGGAATTGTTGATTTTTTGGTTGTGACGGAGTTTTACATAATAAATAAAGCGTATCGTTGATGAGGTAGCCACTGAATAGGCTCATTCTTGTGGCAATATCTAATGATTCAGTGAATATAAGGGACCCCGCATTTATAGTACTATTAACATATGCAGCATATTCTGGCGTGGTATTTTTGAACCAAGAGAGATAGCGCGATATGCATTCATAAAAAAGTGTGGTATTCACGGTCACTATCATAAGATAAATAATATGTTGTA
>CAZQYT010000249.1:0-2658 GCA_964597475.1 uncultured bacterium
TGGGGAGGGTCATCAAGCAGGTTACAAATGTTAGCCTAAAGACGAACCCTCCTCCAATATATATTATTATCTTAATTTATTAGAACAAAGCATAGATAAATGGTCCCAATGCAGAGCCCTCAGTTAAGATAATCAAAAAACCAAACAGCACTAGAAAAATGAGGATTGGCGCCAACCACCATTTTTGTCTGTGTTTTATGAATTTAAAGAATTCAACTAATATCGATAGTTTACTCATATTTAACTACATCCAATATTTTATTATTTATTAGATAGTTCCCAATATACAATGCCTTCTCCATTATTCCGATGGAGTCTAAATGAGAGTGATCAACCCAAGAAGACATATCTGTGGGGTTCCATTTATCAAATGGTATAACTGGTATATTCAATGCGTTTGAAATAGAATCCATAACGCCATTATCGATTCGCATTGCTTTATGGATTCTATTTCTTGCATAAGTGAAATCATCAGAGTTGCCAAAAAACTTGTGTGCACGAGAGTTTTTCCTATCTTGATCTAAATTAAACAATATCACTACGGGCTTAGCAGCAGCAGCTTGTGACACTGAAACTATATTGCGAAAGTTTGTTATTAATCCTATAGGTTTTATTGTATCTAAATCTGTTTTTGCTAACATTTCTTGCCTAGAATCTGATGATTGATGCCCAACTTTTGTACCTGAACCAGGTTTTAGGTAATAGATAAGGAATAATCGAAATGTTGAAAAAGGATACTTATAATAATATTCAGAAAATACATTATCATTGATAACACCACGAACACGCTGCCAATGCGAATAATCTGCTTTATATTCAAAGGGAGAACTTAATGGTTGATTATCATTGCCTCCCGTATGTATTAGGACGATATCCGGTTCTGTATAAATTCCCCTAAAACACAGGCTTGTTAAAACTTCTGCAGAAGTATATGCAGGTACTCCACTATTAACTATATCTACATTGTATCCCTTATTATTCAGATATTTTTCTAATTGACCAGGATATGAGTGCTCTCCCAATAGCACACTGGTACCCCATGTAGTTGATCCTCCAACACAGAGGATTCTAATCTTCCCTTTTTCTTTAGGGCCACCACCATATCGATATCCATATCTATTACACGTTATATTAAGAGGATTCGGCTTATAATTAGACCATAAATCAGCAGTTATCCAGCTTATATTTCTACTTGGCATATTATCCAATCCTAACACAAGGTTTATACGATTTTCTATATTCGCAGGTAAAAATAATTTAAGGGTAGCAAATGAAAGCAATTCTATCATTAACAGCAAATATACTAAATATAAAATTTTACGTATCAGAACTGTAAATGCACCATTTGGATTTTTTATTAAATGAATACCAGAAGCAATTGCAATAACATCAAATACAAAAAATATAAATTTACTTCTAAATGACAAGGAATTATCCATATCAAATAATGATAACCACGAAAACTGATTGATAAATAATGCAGAGACAATACAAATAAACCCTAAGGATCGAAAGTTAATAATCTTGGAAATATATTTTAATTTAATACTGTCTTTCATAATTCTCCTTTTCTGGTTTATCCGAACGATAATTCCAGTAAGTATTTCTTGATATATCCCATCTTAATTCTAAAAATTGTTTTCCAAACAACCGTGGGATCAACCCAATAGGCATGATTATTACATAAAACAGCAAACTTAATATCACACGTGTCATTACCCACCCAAGCATGGTAGCGAAAATCATCCATATCCAATAAAGGGGTTTCAAGATGACCGGTATGACAATACCAAAAACAGACAAAATAACACCAATATTAAGTAAAATTTGGAATGATTCTTTCTCTCTCAAGAATAAAAATGCGGAAATTATTATCAATACAATTCCGACTGTAATCCCAAATTTCTGAAATTCGCTCTTTTTACTTTTAATATCTTTTATTTCTTCTAACATAATCTAATCTAATTCGAATTCACTTTGCCAATTTGAATCTTTGGCAAATGGTATCTGTTCTGTTTTTTTAAGCAAATAATTTCCCATAATCAGGTAATCCATTTCCGTTCGCATAAAACATACATACGCATCTTTTGGTGTACACACAATGGGTTCACCACGCACATTAAATGATGTATTCACTATGACCGGACAGCCATATTTATCATTGAAGCGAGTAAGCATTTCATGATAACGTGGGTTTGTTTTTCTATTCACAGATTGAATCCTGGCAGAATAATCTACATGGGTGATCGCTGGAACATTGGAACGAATTACATTCAGTTTTTCAAGACCAAAATAGGAATTCTCTTCTTCTGACATTTCAACCCGTTTATCTTTTTGAATATTGGCAACCAGGAGCATGAAAGGACTTTCACGGTCAATCTCAAAATATTCCGCAATATTCTCAGCTAGCACTGAAGGAGCAAATGGACGAAAACTTTCACGATATTTAATTTTCAGGTTCATTTTTTTCTGCATCTCAGGTGATCTTGCATCACCAATAATGGTTCTGGCACCTAACGCTCTGGGACCAAATTCCATGCGCCCTTGAAACCAGCCAATCACCTTTTCTTCTGCAATAAGATCTGCTATTCTCCCAGGTAAATTTTTATCCATTAGAGTTTGATAGGAATATCCCCGTTTTTTAAGAAATGATTCGAT
>CAZQYT010000250.1:0-235 GCA_964597475.1 uncultured bacterium
TAAGCAAAAAAAATAATACTAATCTTTTGTCTAGTATTAATAAAAAAATAAAAAAAATATTTAAAAAAAATAGTAGCGAAGAAAAAAATGCCATTTGGATAAAAGGCGATATTGATATGCAGTCATTTTTTAAACCCAATCTAAATATAAATGTAATTTCAGATGATATTTATCTAGAATCATCTTACAATAAATTTAAAGGGCATGGGAAATTAAATTTCAACGTAAACGGATT
>CAZQYT010000250.1:245-2655 GCA_964597475.1 uncultured bacterium
TTACTATTATAACTTGTTATTGTAAAATCGTTAGGATTTGATTTGATACATTACATATTAACGGCACTTTCAAACCAAATCCTAACGATTTTACAATAACAAGTTATAATAGTAAAACCATCTACAGCAACTCACATAATAAAAATTATTTGATTAATATAAATATACCCTTTGATGATGGCTTAGAAATCCATACTGATAATGCTAATATATATGTTGATGGAGACGTAACCCTGTTCAATAATGAAATAAATGATTTTGTTTTTTCTGGAAAAATAAATTTTATTGATGGAACATATTTTGATGAAAGAGGTAATTATTTTGAAAATATTACAGGGGATTTATTTTTATCTCCAGATGCCAATTCATCTCACATCGACATCCATGCCACAACAAATGTTTCATCATCAATAATTGATGTTTCAATTTTTGGAAACCCTGAAAGTCCCCAGTTCTATTTTTCAGACCCAAAAGGTATGTATAATCAAACTCAATTATTATCATTACTAACTTTTGGTTCAGCTGATATAAATCTTTCAACTAATTTTTCAAATATTGAAAGCTTATTAAGTAATTATATTGAAAATAAAATAGAAAGAAATATAGCGGATATGGCAACTTTAGATCAATTTCAATTATCAAGTGATAAAAATTTAGTCACAGCAATCAATTCAGATGATGAGATGGATATAAAAATAATTTTAGGAAAAAAAATATCAAAAAAAATATATCTAAATTCAAAAATAGATTTTTATGATTTTAATGACAACCAATATGCAGCTGAATACAGATTGTCTCCTAACACGTCACTTGTTGGAGGAATTAATACAAAAGAAGGAAATAATACTTTCCATGTGAAATATAGAATAAAATATTATTATTAATGAAACTAGTTCCATTTTATTTATTATTATTGAATATTTTATTATGTGATAATTTTTACATAGATAAAATTATTATAGATGGTAATAAGGCAATCAAAAATAATGAGATTTTTAAAAACATGACTTTAAAAAGACCTTCATTATTTATAAGAACTGAATTTTCTAATAAAATTTTAAAACAAGATCTACAAAATATAATTGGATTATATAAAATGAATGGTTATCTAGATGTTGAAATAAAAACCAACACCTATAAACAGGAAAATAATTACCTTAATATTACTTATATGATAGATGAAGGTCGTCAATATTATTTAAATGATTTGATTGTTATTGGTAATGATTTGATTAGCATTCAAGAAATTAGCAGGTTGTTTAGGAAAAAAAAATCTAAGAATTTTGATCCTTCTTTTGTTTCAAAAAAGATTTTTGAACTAAAAAAATTGTATTTAAAAAAAGGTAGATTAAATATTAACATATTAGATGAATTGATAATCATTGATAATCAAGTTGATTTAAAATTAAAGATTATCGAAGGAGAACAATATAAAATAAATAAAATAAAAATAAATAATCTAAAATCAGTAAATAAAAAATATGTATCACGAGAATTAACTTTTAATAGAAATGAAATTTTCAATATTGATAAAATTGAAGAGACAAGAAAAAGGATTTTTGATTCAGGGCTATTTAGTTCTGTTGAGATCGTACCAGAAGTAGTTAATCAGCAATTAAATTTAATTGACATTAATATAAATTTAAGAGAATTTAAGACTTCCTCAATTGAAGCAGATATAGGTTTTTCAGAAATAACTGCTTGGCAAAATAATTTAATTATCCCTGGAGTTGAAATTAATGGAAAATGGACAATTGGTAATATTTATAATACAGCATCAAATATTATTTTTTCATCAGGAATAGCTAGTGAATTAAATTTTAAATCACTAGAAGACAATGATAATCTTTCTAAAATTAATACTATAATAACATATCAGTCCCCATGGACTCTAAATTTCAGACTACCTACAAAAATTGATTTATTTTACAATTTCCAAAGAGATGATGAAGTGAACATTAAAAGAATAGGTGCTTCATATAACTTGTATTGGGAAAAAGATATTTCAACAACTCATAGTGCAGCACTTACATATGAAACAATACGTAGAGACAGTATTAGAATTATTGAAAAAAATGAACCAATTAAATCAATTGAATATAATTTTATAAAAAATAAAGTAAGAAATATCTTTAGCCCAAAAGGCGGTTATTACCATCATTTAAAGCTTATAATCTTTGGAGCATTTCTAGGTGGCGAAAGAAACTTTATTAAATCGTCTTATGAATATAAAAAATATATAGAGATTTTTAAAAGAGGCGTCCTAGCGATAAGAATAAAATGTGGCTATGTAAAAATATTTGATGATAAACAAAATATCCCCTTATATTATCTTTTTCAACTTGGAGGTCAATCTTCACTTAGAGGGTGGACATCTCCTGAATCATTCAGCGCCCCAAAAAATAAATTT
>CAZQYT010000251.1:0-1572 GCA_964597475.1 uncultured bacterium
ATCATTTTTGATTCCGCAGTGCCATCCAAACATCTAACTGGAGATTTATCTACTTTTTCATTCAATTTTTCAGGAGAAAAATCATCAGGAAGCAATGAACTATCTTTCACATCATGTATTTGCAACACCCTACTGCCAACTTCAATGCCTAATTCTTTTAAAAATTTTCTACAAATAGCTGCCAAAGCTACTCTCATGGTTGTTTCACGAGCAGATGAACGTTCAAGTATGTTTCGAATATCATCTGCTTGAAATTTTTGTATTCCTGCAAGATCTGCATGGCCAGGTCTTGGTAATGTAATTTTTTTCACTTCATCATCAATAGGCTCAATGGACAATTTTTTCGTCCAATTTTTCCAGTCTTTATTTGGCAATAAAAGTCCAATTGGAGAACCTAGAGAATTCCCATGCCTAACACCGGTATATATTTCAGCATGATCTTTTTCAATTTTCATTCTTCCGCCTCTACCATGCCCTTGTTGCCTACGAAACAAATCATACGCTATGTACTCTTCATCAATCTTAATTCCTGCAGGCAATCCATCAATTATACCTAACAATCCCTTCCCATGCGATTCACCAGCAGTTAAATATTTTAATCTTATTAACATAATTGAGATCCTAAATAAGCTTTTAGTTGTGTGAAATTTACCTTTTTTGAAATAGATATTCCAAGCCACAGATCCAATGAAGCTAATCCTTGTTCAATGAACATGTCTAAACCTGTAATAGTTTTAGCCCCTACCTCATTTCCTAATTTAATGAATTCAGTTTCAAGAGGTGTATAAATCACATCTATCAAAATCTGTTTTTCATTCATCATTCTCTGATCAAGTGGCGATTCATTATCATTCATTCCAACTGGAGTAGTATTAATTATAATTGAATCTTCTTTTATGACCTCTTTAACCTTATTAAATGACTTAAATAATATGCTTTCTTCAATTACAAGCTTTTCATCTATATTTCTTTTAAGTATTGTAATATTTTTAAAACCAAAATTTTTCAATGCAAACAATATTGCTTTAGCAGCACCTCCAAAACCAAGCAATATGAAATGACGATCATCTAATAAAATTTGATTTCTTTTCATTGCCATTGCAAAACCATACCAATCCGTATTATTACCAATAATTTTAGACTCAACTTTCATAACCATATTAACTGCACCTATTTTATTAGCTCTAGGGTTGATCTCATCCAAAAAAGGAATGATACTACTCTTGTGAGGCAATGTAACATTAATGCCATCTAAGGTTCCTGCTTTTATTTTATTTATCATTTCATTAAGCATATTATTTTTAACATGAATTTTTTCATATCTTGCATTAATACTTAATTCATTAAAAATCCAATTATGCATGATGGGACTTAAACTATGATCAACAGGATCACCAATGACTCCAAATATTTTCATCTTTTTATTTGTTTTAAAATTTCAAAAAAATTAGGGAACGAAACATCAATACAACTCAAATCATCAAAAGAGTTATTATCTGATGTTAATAATTCTGCAATGGAAAAGACCATTGCAATACGATGATCACCATAAGTTTTAATATCTGCACTTTT
>CAZQYT010000251.1:1582-2586 GCA_964597475.1 uncultured bacterium
TAATAATAAATCCATCTTTCATTTCAATAATGTCAATGCCCATTTTTTTAATATTATAACAAATAGCATCAATTCTATCAGATTCCTTATAACGTAATTCTTCAGCATTTCTAACAGATGTTGGGCTATCAGCTTGAGTTGCAAGTAATGCAATGATTGGTATTTCATCAATAATTGATGGTATCATATCTCCTTGTAAATCAATGCCAGATAATGGTTGCGATTTAACATTAACATCACCAACAATTTCGCCTACTTCTTTCCTTATATTTTGCCAAGTTACAATTGCACCCATTTTTTCCAAAACATGAAAAAAACCAATCCTAGTAGAATTTGCCAATAAATTTTTTATTGTTAAGTCTGAATTTGGCAACATGGCTGCTGCTGCTGCAAAAAATGCTGCAGAAGAAGGATCACCAGGAATATTTATTTGAAAAGGCTTTAATTTTCCATCTAAAGGATTTATGATAATGGATGAATTAGATGAAATATTTACACCTAACTCTGTCAACATGATTTCCGTATGATCTCTTGTTTTTATTTTTTCCTTTAAAACAGTTTTTCCTTTTCCACCCAATGCAGCTAAAATCAAGCATGATTTAACCTGCGCTGATGCAATAGGCAATTCATATTCAATAGATTTTATGTTAGAAGGAGAAATTTTTATAGGCAACCTACCATCATTTGATTGAATTTTTACACCCATGCTAGTAAGCGGTGCAATAATTCTATCCATAGGTCTATTAGATAATGACTTATCACCAACAAGTTCTACATTTATTTTTTTTCCAGCCAACAAACCTGCCAATAATCTTGCAGTTGTACCTTAATTACCACAATTCAACGATTTTTTTGGCGATTTAAACAAGCCACCCCTAACAATCATCATATTACCATCTAATGAAAAATCAATGCCACACGACTCAAGACATGCTTTAGTTGAATCGACGTCTCTACCTGTTGATAAATTGTTGATAACAGACTTTCCTTCTATTAATGATGCA
>CAZQYT010000252.1:0-2576 GCA_964597475.1 uncultured bacterium
TCTCAAACTGCCTGATTGTCTCAAGAGCTGCGGCATAACCTGTGCGCTCAGTCCAGTAACTACTGCTGATAAAAGAATTTTGGGCTGCTTCCATAACGTTTTTTCTTCCTAATACTGCCGAAATAGCATATCCATTTCCAAGCGCTTTACCAAGAACAACTATATCTGGTCTAAGATCATAAAGTTTATATAAACCTCCAATACTCAAGCGAAATCCGGACGATATTTCATCAAATATAAGTATAGCATTAATTTTATTTGCTTTCGTTCTAACTGCTTTAAGAAATTTCAAATTTGCTTCTTTACCTCGTTGAACCTCAATACAGATTACACCTATATCATCATATGTATCTATCAGTTCTTCAAGCTCAGCTATTTGGCCATAATGAAAAGGGAACGATGTCCCTTCAAGCTCTGGCGGTACTCCTTTAGGATCAAGCCCTGGTAACAACAACCCTTCTAAACTATTTTCCCCTTTTAAGTTTGCAGCCAGGTACCAGTCATGCCATCCATGATAGCCACAAACCGCTACTTTGGTTTTACCACTAGCTACACGTGCAATTCTTACAGACATTGCATTTGCCTCACCGCCAGTTTTTGCAAACCGCACCATTTCCATATGAGGATGTAACTCTATTAATTTTTCAGCTAGTTCGACCTCTTCGTAAGAATTTAATGTTGAAAAAGATCCATTTTGTATTGCTTTCTTAACTGCCTTGTTTACTTCAGGGTTTGCATATCCCAAGGGGCAGGCTCCAATACCCATAATCGACATATCTGTATATTTGTTATCATCTAGGTCCCAAACTTCACATCCCTTGGCTTTATTATAATAACTAGGCCATTTTTCAGGAAGAAACATTTCTGGCCTTTTAGATAACAATTGAGTCCCCCCAGGAATTAATTGCTTTGCTTTATGATATAATTTCTGCCCTTTTTTCATAATGTGTTTAGAATTATCATTGCATGTTATTGGGGAATATTTCTTAAATGATTAGTGTCATTATTCATACAAGATGATAGTTTATAACTTTGAAGAGATACCATATTTTTCAGATATTATTTATCAATAAGATTGATGTCTATTAAATATCTAGAAATAACTTATTACCACACTATCTATGATTTGTTTTAATTTATTTCGATTAGAAAACCATTCTTCCCTCAGCAATCCATACAAGTTAGTATTAGACCTTTCACCATTAGCTAATAGAATACTATTCCTTATAACACCTTCCTTAATGTAACCAAGTGATTCTAATGTTCTAAATGCGACTACATTTATTGCAGCTGCTCCAGCATTGATTCTAAATATATTAGGATCACTAAAAAAATATTCTAATAAAATGATATGTACCTCTGCCCCTAATCCCATAGTTTGAGCATTTTTATCTCCAAGCATTATTCCATAATCAATATACCCTTGACCATTAGTATTATAATTTGTTATTGTGCAATTCCCAATGTGAATACAATCTTTTTTTGTAAATACTGCGAATAACTCACATCCATTTTTTTTTCTTAAATAATTAATATACTCAATCAGAGAGTTTTTGCTTTGCTTGTTATGTCTGACCTCTAAATATCTATTGATTTCCTCATCGTTAACCCAAGAAATGTATCTTTTATTAATTTCATTCTCAGTAATTGGTTTAATTAAAGTGTATCTACCCTCAAATACCTTATTTATATTTATTGGCAACAATGCATTAGTATTATCTAAATTCTCACTCATCATAATTCCTTGTTTTTTTAAATCTCTCGCTATGCGATATGTTCTGTACTATTGCAACCTTAACAGGAACTTTGTAGCCTTGCAAATTTTCTTTACAATGCCTTTTTAATTTTGATGTAAATATTTTTTCTTCCTGCTTATTCTTAATTTCAACCTTTACACATACGATATTTCCTATAATTGGGTTCTTCTCTCCATATACTGTCGCTTCAGCTACTTCATCCATATCTAAGATTACATTTTCTACTTCTTGTGGATAAACTTTTTCTCCACCTACATTTATTATTTCAGATTTCCTTCCTAATATTTTAATATATTCTCCATTCACTTCAACTGCGTCACCGGTCTTAAACCAACCATCATCCGTGAAAGGACTTGGTGCGTTTATATATCCAAGCATCGCAGACTGTGCTTTAATTTCTAGCATACCATCAACAATACGTGTATTATATCCATCTCCACCAACTTTAACCCACAAAGAATCATCTTTTTCTGACTTTGAGCGTAAAACCCCTAACTCTATTAAACCATAAGTTTGTAAAAGTTTAACATCTGGAAAAATTATTTTTAATCTTTTAAGTGTATTTTGCGGCATAGGTTCTGTGCCATATGATATTATTTTAAGACTATCCATATTATAATTTTCGTATGCACCACTCATTAACATTAGATTGAGGAATGTAGGGGAAGCTGGTAATAATTCAATTTGATGTAATTCAATCAGTTTGCATATATGTTCAGGCTTACGATCTCGTGTAGTAACAACTGTTCCCCCGTTTGACAAAATGTGAAACATTGTATTCAATCCCCCCCAATGATCAAACAATAAATAATTGAGCGT
>CAZQYT010000253.1:0-2573 GCA_964597475.1 uncultured bacterium
ATGTTTCCTATAATTGTCTTTCAGAAGAATTCCATTACAGCTGTATTGACAATGCAGGTCATCATCTGGGATACTGGTGTAAATAGTTATCTATGTATTTTTATATAATCATCTCCATATTCCTTTCGTGGGACTACGCATACAACACAGGTTTATTCACTAATCAATATATGGATAATCATTCAGGCTGTTTAACAGATGAGCTGCATGGTGATTTTACAAGTGAAGAATTGACTCACCTTATTAATAGACGCAAGAATGTCAGAGAGTTTATGGTCAAGAATTTACATAGAATTGAAGAGGGCATATTATACGTACCTGTTGTATTTCATAATTTATACAAAACGGTTGATGGTGAACCGATACACTCATATTGTGATTATATACAAGGTAGTACTAAACCACTTGAAAACGATATTGGTGAAATTGATGAAACTAATTTCGCTGAAGTTGGAGATTACACTTCGGGTAATAATCAATCTTTTTGTAAGCAACGAATGGATCGTTCTCTCGAAATATTGAATGCGCAATATTTTCCCTCAGGCATCCAGTTTACATTACATCTTGATTATAATGAAATGCTGCATGATACGATTTCAGGCTTTGATGGTTTTTTTGATAATGCTACAGAAAATAATTTGCCAACAGCAAATGATATTAAAGAAAAATATAACATACAAAACGTATTAAATATTTATACAACTGATTGTCTAGGGATCGGAAGCAGTACTAATTATACAACATGTAAGGCTGGCTTATATGGATACTCAACTTATCCTAAAGACTTGAAGAATAATAATGAACCCGGTATATTTATAGTACATAAAGATATGCCAGGTTCAGATGATCATGGCGATCCAAATATATCAACTTTAGCACATGAAATTGGTCATTTTTTTTCACTCTTACATATAAACGGTCTCTGGTTCTGGGACGAAGATAATATACCTAGAGAGTTAGTAGATGGTTCTGATTGTGATATACATGGCGATCTTATTTGTGAAACTCCAGGTTCTCCTGGAGATGAAACAATTTCTTCATGGTATATAGATTCTACAAAAGGTGAATGTATATATCATGGATATGGAGGTGTCTATGATCCCACAGATAGTACATTAATAATTGGCGGTATTAATAATATTTCTACAAATTCTGTAATTTATAATTATTGTGAAAAATGGAATTTTGTTAATCCTTATGGTTTTGAGCACTGTGAATCCTATACTAATTACGATAATAATGGGGAGATTTTTGGCACAAGGGGTTTACTAGAAGAAAACCGGGCATGCTTTCATTATGATGAAAATGGAGATGTTGATTTATTAGAATATTCTACTGAGTGCCACATCAATAATTATTCATCCTTGCCAATGGGAGATAATTTTATGGGACCTGTAGCTTTAACACAATATTGTGCTCAAGTTGGACATTCAGATTATGATAATACAAAAGATGGCTTTACTAACGAACAATTTCATAATACAAAAAGGTCATTAGAACTTGATTACACCGCTTGTAGCAATGAAGATGCATGTAATGTTGGTCTATCCATAAGAAAAGGAGTAGAAGAAGAGTACTTATTACGTTCAGGTGAAAGCAGTTGCTTATATCCTTGTAACAAACAAGGATCAGAGAACTATTATGAACAATTTCATCCTGGATGCCTTATTGATGAGGGATATCCCATCGATTATTCTCAGGATTACTGCCCTAAAAATCCATTATCATTAAATAAAAATATAACCCCAAAAAACTTTGAGATTATCCAAATCTATCCCAATCCATTCAATCCTGAAACAACCATCCTATATAGCCTGAATCAGAATGAAAATATTCAAGTTTCAATCTATGATATTTCCGGAAGATTAATTACTACACTCATTAATGCATTTAATATAGCGGGCTACCATTCCATCACTTGGAATGCATTAAACTTATCTAGTGGTATTTATTTTCTTAAAATCTCTTCTGAAAAATTCACTATTACACAGAAGTTAGTTTTAATCAAGTGACTAGAAGAATGCTGTTGGAAATATCCTATGAAAATTTTAGAAAAGTTGATATTCGGGTTGGTACTGTTTTATCTGTAAAAAATAATGCGAAAGCACGTCAACCAGCCCTGTTTCTGGCAGTTGATTTTGGTAATCAAATCGGTGTTAAAACATCATCTGCAAAAATTACACATTATTATAATCCAGATAATCTTGTTGGAAAACAGATCATCGCTGTCTGCAATTTCCCTACAAAAAACATAGCCGGGATGGAATCAGAGGTGTTGGTACTGGGAGCAATGGAAGAAGGTGGGAAGGTTGTTTTAGTTCATCCATCTAAAAAAGTGACAAATGGATTGGAAATAATTTAATCAAACTTTATTAATACTAACCCTTGGAACAGTATTTCATTACCCCCTAATTTTACTCTATATTTGTAGAGTAATTTTTTAAATTTATACAATCAGGAGTAAAAATAATGTTAAGAAAATTAATACCAATTGTAATAATTACTAGTATTTTTGCTGGTAGTATATTTGCAGGTTCCCTTACTGGAAGAGTAAATTTTGAAGGAAAAGGTCC
>CAZQYT010000254.1:0-2559 GCA_964597475.1 uncultured bacterium
ACTTAACACCCGATTCTTTACCGGAAAGGAGATCTTCTGCCGTTACACCAAATATTTCATCTTCAGTTTCTAAAAAGATCTATAAAAGCAAACAAAGAAAAGATAGAAAAGCATGGAGTAAAAAAAACAAGTCCAAAACAAGATGGGAAAAGAGGCGAAAAAGAAAATGATTTTGTGATGAGTGCGTTTGTACCTTGTTAATTTTTAGTTGTAAATTCAAATATAATGGGAGGATATATTAAAAATTTAATTTTCATGTTAATGCTTAACATTGCTGGGAGTTATGAATTTTCTACTTTTTCAGAAATGACATTTCCTTTGGGGATGAATGGTGATGGAACTACTATTGTAGGTACTAATCTTTATAATCAAGCTGTAATTTGGAGCAGTTCTGACGGTATTACCATAGTAGGAGATGGCGAATTTTGGAGTGTTTCTGAGGATGGCAAGATTGCAGGGTCACTCATTAATGATTCAGGTAAAGAAGAGGCGGTCATTTGGGAAAATGGTAATGTTACTTATCTTGGAAATTTGCCAGATGGAAACTCATGTGATGCATTCTATAGTAGTGGACTTGGCATGTCTTCTGATGGTTCAACTGTTGTTGGCATGGGATGGATTAATTGTGGTGTAGAAGCATTTACTTGGAATTCTTTTGATGGTATGATGGGGCTTGGCCAATTAAATGGAAATAACACTAAGGCACAGGCTGTAAATGGTGATGGAACCATGGTAGGGGGTTGGGCTGAAAATAATTCTGGTACGCGACAATCTTACATTTGGGACATGGATGGAAATGGTATGCTGATAGGCTCTTTGTCACCATGGTCTGATGCTGGTGAAGTGACTGCATTTTCAAATGATGGATTAAAGATAGTAGGGTATGGTGCAAGTAGTGGAGGAAATGATACGGAAGCATACATTGCAATGGCAAATTCAAGCGTTTTGGGCGGATATGAATTCATTGGCTTGGGAGTTCCATCTAATTTTGCTACTTTTAATGAAAGCATGGCATTTGATATTTCAGAAAATGATGTAGTTGTAGGTCAATATACCTATGCTTGGGGGCCAGATGGATTTAGAGCATCCATTTGGAAAGAAGATCTTGGAACCATGGTTGATTTTCAGGATTATTTACAATCTCTTGGCATACAAAATTTATCAAGTTGGACATTTTTAAAAGCACATTGTATTTCAGATGATGGGACGATAATTTCTGGTACTGCAACAAATTCATTTGGAAGTTGGGTTACCTTTGTGATTGATCTTGGCGATGAACTTGAAAACATGTTGTTGGGAGATTTGAATGCAGATGATAGTGTTGATGTACTTGATGTCATTATTTTGGTAAATTACATTTTAAGTCCAGCAACGGTAGAATTAGATGGTGCAGACATTAATGATGATGGAGAAGTCAACATATTGGATGTAGTTGCATTAGTCAATCTTATTCTAAATCCATAATTTTCAAAGAACATAATTAAGTTGTTTTAAAGCAACTAATAATTGGAAATTAATTGTCAATTAATTTGCAATAATACTTTATGATTAAAATAAAAAAATTCACTGAAACTGATTTTGAATTTTCTGAAATTTGTAGAATTTTTAATTTGGTTAGCCATGATTTTCAAGACCATCCTGATGAAGTTAAGGATAGTTGGGCACTTAAAGATAAAAGTCTAATTTTTGATAGATTATTTTTACAAGAAGATGGGGTAAATGTAGGTTATCTTCCTTATAATCAAGGAAGAAAGCCAAATGATCAAATTTGTTTTTTTAGTCTTTATTTGGATCCAAAACATGAGGGGAAAGGATATCGTCAACTATTGTTCAATCAAATGTTAGAGGAAGTGAAAGCATTTGATTGCAATCAATATTTTACAGATATATATGAGCATCCTAATTATGATGGTTATAAAAATTTCTTAGAAAGAAATGATTTTTCCATTGGACTTAAAATTAGAGAATATTCATTGAAATTAAAAGATATTGATTTTTCAGATTATGATTCATTATTAAAACGTCTTGATGAGGAAGGCATTACTTTTCATGACATAAAAGATTGTAAGAATGATTTTCCTAATTTTTATGAGAAACTTGAAGAATTAGAATGGGCATATACGCAGGATTTTCCCATTCCAGATGAAATTGCTCATACGCGAATGCCTTATGATTTATGGATGAAGCATCAAAAACAATGACGACCGATCACTATTATCAAGTCTTTTCGAAGACCTTAGCTCTAAGAAATATGAAGAATTTTGTCAGGAGTTCGAAATGAAACAGCAAGGCTTAGTAATGGTATTTGCGCTACTTGTTTTGCTGTCTATTACAGTTTTAGGCGTAAGCGCTGTAACCAGCAGCTTGTCTCAATCAAAAATGGCTGTGTCTATGCAGCAAAGTGGATTAGCGTTCGACGCGGCTGAAGCCGCAATTGCCGGTGTTTTTTTCGAATCCGAAGATGAGGTTTTGCTTACTGACACAGCCAAAACGGATCCACTTTCAGAAGCAAGGCAAGGCACTATTTTTGACCCTGATGCAGATACAATGAGCTGTTTT
>CAZQYT010000255.1:0-2554 GCA_964597475.1 uncultured bacterium
TCCAATAATCCTAAATAATGACCTATGTGAGCGTGGGTAATAAAAATTCCAGATATTGAAGGTATTCTACCAATTTCTAATTCTATCATTTTTAACTGAGAAGAAAAATCAGGTGAAATATCTATAAGCCAACACTCATCATTAGAAATTATGGCCAATGAAGAAACTTTCCTTGATAGAGTATCATCCTTCCAAGCCTTAGAACAACAACTATTTAAACATCCTACTTGCGGATAGCCCCCATCTTGAGCTGTCCCTAAAACAAGAATTTTAGACATTATATTTTTTAATCATAATTATTTACAAAGTGCTTTTGTCTTGGGATTTTTTTTAGAAATGGTTTTTACATGCTCTTCATTAATCCAACCATGTGCTTGATTTATTGGACTTTCTACTTTATAATCACCACCTCTTTTTTCAATTATTCTTGCATAGGAAGATGCTCTTAGCTTACCTACTGAACCGCCTTTTCCTTCCAATGGGGGAGTATCCCATAATTCAACTGTATAATTAAGAAAAACCCACTTTTTATCCTTACCAATTTTTTCAGCGATTTCACCCGCAGACCACAAAGCAACAAATTCTACACAATTAGGATCAAATGTTTCTTTAGTTACTTTATTTTTAATTTCAAGATCATCTTTTTTTTCTTTACTACAACTCGTTAATAAAAAAATAAATGTTAATAAAAAGAAACCATTAATTATTTTTTTCATTTGCACTCCTTTATAAAATTTAAATTTTCAATTATTCCAAGGTAAATTCTTAAAATCAACATTCCCACCAGAAAAAATAAGACCTATTTTTTTACCCTGAAATTTATCTTTATTTTTAATTGCAGCAGCCAACACTATTGCACTAGAAGGCTCTACCACAATTTTCATTCGTTCAAAAATCATCTTCATCGCTGAAATAATTTCAATTTCAGACAAAGTAATTATCCCATCTACCATTTCTTTAATAATTGGAAAATTAATAATACCTATTTGCGCTCTAAGTCCATCACAAATTGTATCTGTTGTTTCATTGCTTAAACGTTTACCTGCAATCAAAGAACGATACGCATCATCAGCCTCCATGGGTTCAGCGCCATATACTAAAATTTCAGGTTTAATGCGTTTAGCCGCACACAATGTGCCGCTTAACAATCCACCACCACTTAATGGAGCAATTATTAAATCTAAATCACTACAATCCTCTAAGAACTCCTTGGCAGCTGTCCCCTGACCTGCAATTATTTTTTCATCATTATATGGATGAATCACAATGGAATCAGTTTCATTAATGAAATCATTCAGTACTTTTTCTCTAGATTCCTGAAATGGCTCACACCAAATAATATCACCACCATTTCTTCTAACATTATCTATTTTCTTTGATGATGAATCATTTGGCATTACAACAGTTATCTTTGCCTTTCTTCGTGTTGCGGCTTTTGCCAATGCTGCACCATGGTTTCCAGAGGATGCAGTAGCAATCCCTTGATTGATTTCTGATGTAGTTAACAATTCTACAGCATTTGTTGCACCACGAATTTTAAAAGCTCCAGTTTTTTGAAAATTTTCACATTTACAAAATATCTCTCCACCTATCAAATAATATAATCTAGAATTAGTTAAAATTGGAGTCCTATGAATAAATTGCTTAATCCTATCATGAATATCAATGATTTCTTGGAAACTAACCATATGATAAATTACATGATTATTTTTTTACATTAAAATCATAATTGGAAAGGAGAAAGCCCCTCCTCCTAGGGGAGCTTTCATCTTTTTTATCAATAAGGAGACAGCAAGCATGTTTAACTTACTAATTAAAATTACAGAGACATGGGATATCATGATTTGATCTTCATCACGAAATCAGATAAAAAAATATTTTTTATATTATTTAATGCTATTTTAAATAATGGTAAGTAATTCGATTAAAACAACAGCTATTATTATAGGATAAATCAAAAAACGAAAAGAATTATTTTCCTTCACTTTAATTGCCATTATATTATTTAAAGAAACTGTTTCAACTTGACTATGCTTTTTATTTTCATTGTAATTGGAAGTGAAAAAAAGTGGTTTAGATCCAGCAGAGCCATATGAATTCAATTTAGTTGACTTATTAAACCAAGAAGAATCAAATAATTCTAATTTCAAACTATCTTCTTCAATAGCTACAATTTGATACACTTCAATCCCATAATCTGAAAAATAAAAAATCATTTTATTAGTTTTGCGCATAATGGATTGAAAAAACTTTGTTTTCTCATCAATATTTGACTTGGATAAATCAATAATTTCAGAATTTTGATCTACTTTTATCTGATTAATGGAAAATTCTTCATCTTGAGAATATAAAATGGAAGAAAAAAATAATATGAATGATAACATTTTCATTTATGATAATAAACTAAAAAGCCTCACTAACATTTAATATTTTAGTGTGTAAAACATTAAACAAGTAAGGCTCTTTATATTGTAAGATAGTCGGAGGCACTCACTCATACAATGATGAGTGAGACCTCCTCCATACGTCAGACATAGATGCCTCTTTCGCCACC
>CAZQYT010000256.1:0-2522 GCA_964597475.1 uncultured bacterium
CCTCATATCCAGGAATATCCAATAAATATGGTATTTTAATTGTCATGGCAATACCATCAAATTGATTCATTTCATTTAATTGTACTAAAAATACAAGACTCCCCAATAAAATTAATACCCAAAATAAATATTTAACTAATTTCATAAATGAATTCCTTATTTTCTAAACATTTACCAAAAAGAGTTACGCCTTTAGCATCTATAATTTCAACATTAACAATATCTTTAATTTTTTCATTTTTTTTATCAAAAACTACCCAAGTATTTCCTTCAGTTCTCCCTGCCCATTGATTAGATGATTTTTTACTAACTTTTTCAATTAAAACTGGTAGAACTTTATTAATCAATTTTTTATTCATTTCCAAAGTGATTTTTTTTTGTAAAGCTATGACTCTTTCTAATCTCAACTGTTTAACATCTTCAGAAATATGATCTGAATATTCCGCTGCTTTTGTTCCAGGCCTTAAAGAATATTTAAACATAAAAGCCTGATTAAATTTAACTTTTCGCATAATTTCTAATGTTTGAGAAAATTCAGCTTCATTCTCACCAGGAAAACCTACTATTATATCAGTTGAAATTGAACAATCTGGTAAAAAATATCTTATTCTTTCAACTAAATCAAGAAATTGTTTTTTATCATATGTACGATTCATTCGTTTTAATATACGATCTGAACCCGCTTGAAGTGGCAAATGAATAGAATTACATATATTATCATTATCCTTCATTACTAGTAACAAATCATCATCCATATCTTGAGGGTGAGGTGATGTATATCTTATCCTTTTTACTCCATCAACATTAGCAACCGCTTGAAGTAATTCAGGAAATTTCCCCATTTCAGTTCTATATGAATTTACATTTTGACCTAATAACGTAATCTCCATAAATCCTTGAGAAACTGCATTTGAGACTTCATCAATAATGCTTTCCATTGCCCTACTTCTTTCACGACCTCTTGTAAATGGTACAATACAAAATGTGCAGAACTTATCACATCCTCTAGAAATTGAAATCCAAGCATTGACACCATTATGTCTAGAAGGAAATAAATCTTCATAAACTTCAAATTTAGATAAACGAGTATCTACATCATGAGCAAGATTTCTATTTCTTTTTTTTATGATTTCAGGTATTCTACGATAAGAATCTGGGCCTAAAATTAAATCCACATATGGCTTTGATTCTAATAAACTATCTTTCAAATTTTGAGCCATACAGCCCAAAACACCAAAAATCATTTCTGGCTTATTATTTTTTAAATATTTAATATTAGATAATTTATTATGTACAGTCTCCTCAGCTTTTTCACGTATGGCACATGTGTTGAGAAAAATTGCATCCGCATCTGCCATCTCTTTAGTTTCATGATAACCGCACTTTTCTAGCAATCCTGCCACTAGCTCTGAATCATAGATGTTCATCTGACACCCGTATGTCTCTATATAATACTTAGGATTTTCATTTAAGCTGTTGTTATTTAAAGTTTTAGAGGCACTCATTGATAACTACACATGACTACATAAAATACAGAGATATGTATCTTCGTTTAAATTATAATTCAACTTTTCTCTTTTATAAATTTTCATATTGTGGTTTGACATTGATAATGTTATAATCACCATTTCACCTAATATGATTACAAAATTGATATTTTTAGTTGTAATCATCAACTTATTTAATTGTTATAAAAACTGAAATATTTCTTATGTATATATTAATATGATCTGATACAATTTTCATCTGATTTTCTAATGAAAATAATATCATAATATTATATTTCTTAAAGATATTAAAGCTCTAGAAGTATATTAATCATAGGAACAATATCAAGAACATCCACACTACCATCAGAGAACTTTCAATATTAAAACATTGAATTTATAGAATGAAAATTAATATGCTTGCAACTATTTTCCATTTTTTTTATAACAAAAAAAAGGAAGCAATTTGGCTTCCTTTTCAAATATTAAATAATTGATTTATTAATTTATTGATAAATTAAAATAATAATCAATTGGATTGACAGATTTATTATTATATTTAACTTCATAATGTAAATGAGGAGCAGTTGAACGTCCCGTATTACCAACCTCTCCTATTTTTTGACCACGATATACTTTGTCACCTAATTTAACGTCCCTAGACGAAAGATGTCCATAGACAGTCACATATCCATTTCCATGATCAATTTCAACATAATTACCAAATGACCCCCAGTACCTAGATTTTACTACTTTTCCATTCGCAGTGCTAAATACATCTGAACCTATTCGAGAAGAAGAATCATGCCCATCATGAAATCTATATTTTTTTGAAAAAGGGTCTAATCTATACCCATAATTTGATGATAAATTCAACTCACCATTTTTAACAGGATATATTGCAGGATATGATAAAATTTTATTTTTATCATCATTAATAACATTATTAATTTCTTCATAACTAAGCAATTCAAGTTTAATTAAACGCTCAATACGGTCCATTTCATCATTCATATTATTAAAATTAAAATTATT
>CAZQYT010000257.1:0-282 GCA_964597475.1 uncultured bacterium
CCTGGCATAATAAAAGTTCTACCAATATATCTATTTTTTATAAATCCCTCTTTAAGATCTTTATTAAGTTCTAAACTTATAGGCAATGCACTTGTCCTACTTGTTGAAGGAATTGGTATTACAACATCTATTGAATTTATTTCTTCTCCAGATAAAGATTTTTTTATTTTTTTTGCAAGTAAATGCCCCATGGAAAGTCTACTTTGATATACATTGACACCTTCAATTGTGCTATCAGGTCGAGCTAAGTATACGTACTCAAAAATACACGGATTAAATTCA
>CAZQYT010000257.1:292-2519 GCA_964597475.1 uncultured bacterium
TCATAATTGTTGTAATTAATGCCTAATGATAATTCGACCTGCTGAAATTCAGTGCCATGCTTCGCCGTGAATCTGGCAATTTCATCTGCCGGTGAAGCACCACCAATTAAATCACTATACTCATAATTTGAGATAGAACCATTTAATTTAAATATTATAGTTTCTCCGGGCTTAATATCTCTATTGATTTTATATCCAAGACAATCTAATGCCACTGACTCCGAAGCAATCATATGACTTTTACCTTTAGAACCATAAATCAAAGGTCTTATTCCATGAGGGTCTCTAAAAGCAACTAAACCATATCCTAAAATAATCATGACAACAGAATATGCCCCCTCTACTCGTCTATGCACTTCTGCAACAGCACTTGCTATGGCATTATCATCTAATTTATTTGAAGAATTTTTTTCTAATGAACTAGCAAAAATATTAATTAAAACTTCAGAATCTGACTTTGTATTAATATGTCTAAATTCATCTTTTTTCAACTCATCTCTTAATTTTACTGTATTAACTAAATTCCCATTATGCACAAGTATGATTCCATGAGGAGAATTAACATAAAAGGGTTGTGCTTCAGAAGCACTAATTGACCCTGAAGTAGGATATCTAACATGGCCAACCCCTATGTTCCCTTTAAGTCTAATCATATCTTCATCATTAAATGCATCTCGAACAAGACCATTTTGCTTATGCATAGATAAAAAACCACTCTTGCTTATAGTAGCCATTCCTGCAGCATCTTGACCTCTATGTTGTAATACTGTAAGAGCATTATATATTGATAATGCAGCTGTAGAGCTTTGTGATGATATTCCGACTATGCCACACATAGTTTATCTCTCATCACCTTGTAACGAATCTAATTCATTAATTGATTCTATTTTTTTACTTGGAAAAGTTGATAATTGAGCATCTACATAAGAATCTAAAATACTCCAAATATAAACACCTAAAATCCACCAAGCATATGTATTACGCATCCCAATTTTTTCAAAATCTTTATAATGATTAAATTTATCTATAAAAAAATATTCTATCCCCATTGTTCCAAATGCTTTCAAATATTTACCATTATATAATTGTCCAACTCCAGGAATAAAAGCTAATTTCCATGCAAGTTTAGGATTACGCACTTTCATTGAATCAACATATCCTTCATTTTGAGAAAAAGACAAGCTGAAAAAAATAATTATAATCACAATCATTCTCATTTTACAATCCCGATCGCTTCAATCTCTAATTTAGCACCTAAAGGTAATGCTGAGACTTCAACAGTAGAACGAGCAGGAGGATTTTTTTTAAAAAAATCTAAAAAAATAATATTTAAATCAGAAAAATTAGTTAAATCAGTTAAAAAAACAGTTAACTTAATAATTGAATCTAAAGAACTCCCTCCCGCTTCTAAAATGGCTTTAACATTATTTAATACCTGCCTAGATTCTATTAAAAAGTCAGTTTGACACAATTTCCCCGTTTTCGGGTCAATTCCAATTTGACCTGATGTGAAAACAAATTGTCCTGCACTTACTCCTTGAGAATAAGAACCTAACGCCTTAGGAGCGTTTCCTGAAATAACAACCTTTTTATTCAAATTTATTCTCCAAATCCCAAAAGGATAAACCAATACGTGAATTCATTTCCCTGCGCAATTTATGTTCATCAATTATCATAATGAACTCACCTGCAGCAGAAATCTTTGCATCAAACAAATGACCTCCATATACATTATAATCAATATCACTAAATGTAATGTGAGTATGAGAATAATATTTTTTATCTCTAAGCGTAATATTCCCCATCAGCGATGTCAATTCATATTCACCTTGAAATTTTTTTCTATGATATGATTTTTCATCTATACAATAAAAACCAATTTCAGGGTCTTCTATGGCGCCAATTCCATTCAGCCAAGCAAAAACTATTTTATTATCTTTTGAAAAATTTTCAAAAGTTTTATTTATCAAATCTCCTCTATCAAGAGATAATAAAATTTTATTATTATTACCTTTTCTATATTTCATTTTCCCAACACAAATCTAACTCTCTATTAGCCTTTGTCTCATCAAGTCTTTTTACAGGTGTTTTAATTGGTGCTTGACATATTTTTTCAGGGTCTATATCAATCATATCATTAATTTCTTTCATTGCTTTTATAAAACGATCTAAAGTTTCTTTAGTCTCTGACTCTGTTGGCTCAATCATCATTGCTTCAGGCACATTA
>CAZQYT010000258.1:0-2501 GCA_964597475.1 uncultured bacterium
AGTAATGCATATTTTATTACTACAGGAGCCGTCTGTGCAGGGATAGTTATATTCCCACTTGTTTATGCAATTATATCCTACATACGTAATGGAGGTTTTGCAAATTCTGATAATTTAGTAAATGCATTAGATACAGAAATTGTAGAGGAAAAAACCGATACCACAGAAATAATAGAAGATATGAAACAGCATGCTACTTCCTATAAATCTCTTAGTAGTAGAAGAATTAAACTTGGAATTGGGATTGGGATCATTGGGGTTTTATTATTATTTATAAATACAAAACTTAAATCAAATGACCCCATTTATACTTTTAGTAGATTAGATAAAAACAGGACCGAAGCTATTGAAATAGCAAAAGAATATTTATTAAGTCGAGAATTCAACTTAGATGGATATCAATCTGTTGCATATTCATCTAATTTTTTATCCTCTGAAGCATTACTAAATAGACAGGATAAACAAGTAGCATATATTATAGAACATGAAGGAAAAGATAAGCTGCGGGATGCTCTCTCTTCAGATGAACTTGGGGGAATGGGTTGGACCGTTCGATTCTTTCGTCCGGAAACAAAGAGGGAATATAAAGTATGGCTCTTAGCAAAATATGATGAAGCGCTCTGGCCACATTTTAGAGAAACGCTTTCTGATACTGCCTATCTACCCTCAGTAACACAAGCAAATGCACTAGATTTAGTTTATGACTTTGCAAAGGATACAGATATTGATTTATCTAATATGGATTTAACAAAAGAAGAAAAATTAGATAAAGAGAATAGAACCGATTATACATTTAAATTCGAAGGGAATGAGAATCATCCTTTTACAATTGGAGATGCAAAGCGGGCATTCGAATTTTCTGTACATGGAAGTCATATAGGCAGCATTAATGGATCAATGAAAATACCAGAAGCATGGGAAAGAGAATATAGAGAAAAAACAATCTATGATAATATTCATATGTTTAGTTTCTTTTTTGTATTTATATCTTTAGGAATTATAGGAATTCGATACTTACTACAGCTCATTAAAGATAACAATCCAAATTGGAAATTTTTATTGTACTTTGCTGGCTTTGTATCTATCGTAGCTATTATTGAAGAATTTAATTCAGCAACTTGGATGTGGAGTTACAAAACTAGCGAGCCTCTTAGTATCTATATGACGCAAAAATATATGGGTGCCTTCTTTGGAGCGATTGCAGGTCCATTATTTATAGGAATATTAATTTTAGCTGTACATATGGCATGGCCCCATTTTTTCAATTCTTTCAAGAAAGAAAATAGAAAAATATATCTAAAAGATGGATTTGTTTCTTTCTTTTGTACAATTGGTATTTTTACAATGTATGGCACATTAAATACATGGTTAACAACTTCACATTCTACATTTATTAGTAGAAATAATTTTAGTTTTCCAACTATTAATGACTACTCCCCATTTATAGATTTGTTATCTGAATATTTTATGTCTACTTTAATATTTATGTTAGTTATTGTAGGTGCCATTTATATTTATGATCGCATTAGAACTGAAAAAAATATACCCAAATTTGTATTACTAAGTCTAATTGGTTTACCCTTTATTTTACCAGCTCATCCTTCTCTTATACACTTTGTAGTAAATATTTTATGGTATGGTTTGCTATTATTTTTAGTTCGATATTTTTGGCGATGGAACCCTATTAGTTTTATGCTTGGAGTATTTTGTTTGGAAGTATTGCCAAGTATAATGAGCCATTTATCTGTTGTTCAAGATCCTAGTTATAGAAATCATATAATTGCAATTATTTTCTGTACTGCTATATTTCTTCTATATCTACTAAAAGAAACCATTTCTTCTTTTAAGAAGTCTAATTAATATCTAATCTGATGAATAAAACTTCAGGGTTTTTTATCCTTAATCTATGGTGGATCGTTCCCCTTGCTGTTATTATATTGTTTTGGCAACATGCTGCCCCCATTCTACTTATGCTTATATTTGCATATCTTGGAAAAATTATCCTGAATCCTGCTGTAAAAGAAATAGAAAAATTAATTGGAAATCGTAAATGGTCTGTATTTTCCATTATGCTTATTCTACTATTTCTTTTTATAATATTGTCTAGCTCTCTATTCCCTATAATTAAAGATCAAATAGCATCTTTTCAAACAAATTTTTCAATAGAAACTTTAAATAAACTACAAACTAAGCTTACTATTATTTTAGAAAGCTTTCTCCCTGCATTTTTATTTGATATATTTAATGATACAATGGTAAGACTAGATTCTTCTATGTCTGATATTTGGTCTTCTGGATTAACACATATACAATCATTTCTAGGGGGGGCTGGGTCAGTAGCATTTGCTCTTGGCTCCGCTATGTTTTCATTTTTGATATTAATTGTATTTATGATATTTTTTCTATTAGATGGTGAAAAATTTTCTTATGTTTTTTTACATGCAGTCCCAGAAAAAAATCAAGAATTAGCTAAGCGAATGCTTGATAAAACATCCAATCAA